>JBDTCQ010000037.1:0-7185 GCA_039923515.1 Dokdonella sp. | reverse complement strand
CCTGCGCCCACGCTTCCGAGCTGAGCAGTACCGCTGATGCACCGTCACTGAGTGGCGTTGAATTGCCGGCGGTCAGGGTGCCGTGGCCGGAGGTCTTGTCGAAGGCGGGTTTCAGTGAGGCGAGTTTTTCCAGCGTGGTATCGGGGCGCAGGATGTTGTCGCGATCAAGGCCGCGGAATGGCACGACCAGATCCTTGAAGAAACCGCGCTCATAGGCGGCGGCCGCTTTTTGGTGGCTTTCCCAGGCGAGCCGATCCTGATCCTCACGCGAGATTTTCCATTCGCGCGCCATCTGCTCACAATGATCGCCCATCGACTTGCCGGTACGCGGCTCGGTCACACCCGGAAAAGAGGGTGCCAGTTCACCAAAGGAAAAGCCCTTGAGTGCCGCCTTGGCCTTGTCCAGCGGTTGTCTTGCGCGATTGACCGCGAGCAGACGTTGCTGCAAGGCACGACCATAAACGATGGGCACATCGCTGGTGGTGTCGCTGCCGCCGCCAATGCCGGCTTCGATCTGGCCGGTGGCGATCTTGTTGGCGATGATGATCGCGTTGTCGAGGCCGGTACCGCAGGCACGTGCCGTGGTGATGCCCGGCGTGGTCGGAGCGAGTCCCGAGGACAAGGTCGCCTCGCGAGCGAGGTTCCATTCCGAGGCATGCTTGATGACGGCACCAAAAGCCACTTCACCGAGTTCGACGCCATGCAGACCGTAGCGCTCGACCAGCGAACCAAGGGTCTTCACCGACATGCCGAAATTGCCGATGTCGGCATACACGGTATTGTTGCGGCAGAACGGAATCCGCACGCCTCCAATGACACCGACTCGCTTGATTGCAGTCACATCCAACCTCACCGGGTAAGCAGGAATTCTGCTGCTATTATGCAACGCTTGCTCGGTTGGTGCCGCATGCGTTTCCTTTGACCGCTCGACGCGGGCAGGCGGTCGTTTTGGCATCCCTGGGAATTTCAAACGGTGCAGCTGCCTGAAGGGGGCATTAGCGCTTGAATGTGCGGGTCTACCTGACGCAGGTTTGCTCAAGCTCACATGCTGCGAACCAAAGCTCTGGGATTGCGAGGCCTGAATATCTCGGCGTTTTTGCGGGCCAGTCTTCAATCGCACCATCATTGCTCGCGACGTGCTCGGTCCCTTTCCACGGACACCCGAATTCGCGGATTTCGAACCCTGTAGACCGCCGGTCAAGCGCGCCAAACGAACTCTAGACAACGCGCAACTTGTAAGGGGCTCGCAAATCGCGCAGCCCCTTGAACATGAGCTATCACGTTCGTTTAGGCGGCTCGATTGGGACAAACATCTGCGGCGCCAAAGACCAGATTTGCCAGAATGCGGAATCCTCGCGCAGACATTCATCCAGATGTTCGATATAGCGCGTGGCGATTGTTTCGAGATTCGCACCGCGCGGTACGGTAATGATGTTTAGACTTCGTTTTCCAGTATTCATGTCGAAGGCAAAACTCAGCAGGGCCACCGGTACGTTAGCTTCCAGAGCCAATCTTGCCAGCCCAAAAGGATACGCAACCTCACCCTTCAGAAGGGGCCGACGCAGCACCGGATCCCACGGCTTGGGTGGCATGTCCTGCATCCCCAGAACACTATGGCCTGCGGCGAGAACCTGGCGAACCGGGCCACTCGCGCCACCCAGAAAAATGACCTCTTCACCACCCAGTCGCCGGAGTCCGCGCAGTCGCACCCAGGCCAGCATCAAGGCCAGTCTGCCTGCGCCAAGATCAGCGACTTCAACTCGCCTGGATATGAGATGAGTGGGAAAACCGGCGCGGACAAGTTGACTCCATATCCACGAACCTCCACCCCAGTGATAACTCAGAAATACGTGGGGACTGTCTGCTTCGGGGAATTCACCAGACTGGATGATCTGCTTGGACCACCAACTCCTGGGACGCAGCAGAGCAAGCCACGCATCCACGCGATCGATCAGTCTCAAAGTGCGAAACCGCCACTTCCAATCGGCTTCGACCTCATCGGACAGGTACAATCTGGCCATCTGCCATGATTGGTCAACGTGTACTTTATGACTTTTCTCGTGGCGAGCCAGCTTCCGCAACACTCTGAAACCGATCTTCCACGGCATCAGCGCTATGAGGATTGGAATGATGAACAGGGTAACCAGATCGGCACCGTTGCGTTTCAGCAGGTCGATTAAGCGCGTGAAGTTCATAGACGTGGATCTGGATACGGGGAATCGCCCAGCTGCAAGTGCTGCGCTCGAGTCCGATGTTACACTGCTGCATGTGTTCGACTGCCCTTGATTGCCGAGAATCACTCTGAATTTCCTTGCTCTCGTTGCCATCGAGTGCGAAGCGCCTGGTGTGCCTCCAAACACGTCGCTTGATCGCGCCACCGCCAGTGTTCTCGCCGATGCACTCGCCCACGATCTGGCGACGCATATCGCCGAAATCCGCGACCTCGATTTCGTCTTTGTCGGTGCGCTTTACGATCAGGCCCAGTTGCTGCGCCCGCATTGGCCTTTGCACCTCGCCCTCGCGGATGCACTCGAACGCTTGCCGCGAAATTCCGCTGACGGACACGTGATCGCGCTGGGCGCACATGAAGGCAAGCTGCCATTGGCTGATCTGGAGCCGGATACGCGCCTGTTCGGCAGTCCGATGCTGGTCATGCCCTGGCTGCTTTCCGGTGATCCCGAAACGATCGACACGGTGGGTCAACGGCTTGAGCGCGGACTTTTTGACAATGGTCTGATTGGTGCAGAACTTGCCCTCGCCATCGGCGAGGCATTCGGGATCAAGACCGCGCATGCACGTCACATGACCACACTCGACCTGTGCGCACTGACCTGCGCGCAATACCAGCATGCGGATCTTGGCGACATCTGGCAGATCATTGAAACCGCCTTGCTCCGACCCGATCAGGAACATGCAGTCACGTTGGCCGACGGCCACTTGCGCTATCGGGCAGAGACCGTTGAGTGCGATGCAACGGACCGCCGGCAACTCGCGCAAAGTCGCGCCATCCTTGCCGCGCATGGACTCGAACTCATCGCGACCAGCGAACTATCCTAAGAATCGACTTCACTCGCAATGCGCTTGCTTGTTCAGCGGATTTCGCAAAACAACATCAGGCCTGAAGGCATCTTCTGTAGTGCGCTTGCAGCGTTGTCGAACCAGCCAATCCAGCGATGGGTTTCAGGCCCGATCGACAAAGGACGTCTCCAGCAAGCGATAGCCCGAATCGCGCATGCCCAACGCCGCATAGGTGGCCAGCGCACCCCTGTTTTCGTTCTCGACGTAGAGACGCAGTCCGACCACGCCGGGCGTCGATCGGGCGCCTTGTTCCACATCGGCATACAGCGCACTGAACACACCGCCGCGACGCGCATCGCGAGTCACATAGACACTCTGGATCCACCACCAGTCGCCATTGCGCCAGTCGCTCCACTCGAAAGTCACGAGCAGACACCCAACCGGCACGCCGGCGCGTTCGGCAATCCGGTAGAAGCCACGCGCTGGTTGCGCGAACACGGCTTCGGTTCCTCGCATCAACAACTCGCGGTCGAGGGTCTTGTGCTCGGTTTCGAGCGCCATCGCCGCATTGCAATCAACCAGGAAGGTGACATCGGCATTGATGGCGGGTCGGATCGTGATGGGAGTATTCATTGAGAGCCCTGGCCAGACGATTGAGTGGATCGGAAGAGGGCTGCGCCCGTCAACGATCGGGTTTCTAAGTTTTCCGGGTGCGTGAGCTGCCGAGTTTGCGGGTCAGCGTGTTGCGTCCGAGTCCCAGTGCTTTTGCCGCATTTTGCCGATGTCCATGATTGGCTGCGAGTGCAGCCTTGAGCAGGACGTTCTCGAATTCGGCAAGGGCGCGCGCATGCAGGCCTTCGCCATCTCCGCGCAGCTCTTGTTCGGCCCAGTCCGCCAGGGCAATGCTCCAGGTCGGTCGCTTGGTCACCACGCCATTGCGCAATTCCGCGGGCAAGTCGCCAACATTGATCTGTCGACCACTGGCCAGCACCGCCAGGCGTCGACACAGGTTTTCCAATTGGCGCACGTTTCCGGGCCAGGGCAATTCGCGCAAGGCGGTCAATGCGCTCGCGGTGAATCGTTTCGGTTCGAGGCCGGCATCGATGCTGGCCTGACTCAAAAAATGTTCGGCGAGCGGGGCAATGTCCTCGCGTCGCTCGCGAAGCGGCGGCAGCTTGATACGCAGGACATCGAGACGATGCAGCAGATCATCACGGAACTCGCCGCTTTCGACCTTGGCTTCAAGGTTCTGGTGGGTTGCCGCGACAAGGCGCACATCGGTCTTGATCAGCTCGCGGCCACCGACACGGTAGAACTCGCCGGCCGCCAGCACGCGCAGCAATCGAGTCTGCAGGGCCAGCGGCATGTCGCCGATTTCGTCGAGGAACAGGGTGCCGCCGTCAGCCTGCTCGAAGCGTCCCGCGTTCCGGCGTAACGCTCCGGTGAAGGCCCCGGCCTCGTGGCCAAACAACTCCGATTCGAGCAGTTCGGCTGGGACTGCGGCGGTGTTCAAGGCCACAAAAACAGACTGGGCACGCGGGCTTTCACGATGCAGGGCGCGCGCGACCAGCTCCTTGCCAGTGCCAGTTTCTCCAGTGATCAGCACATTCAATCCGCTCGCCGCAACCCGGCCGATAACGCGGAATAGTTCGCGCATGGCGGCGCTGCTGCCGATCAGTTCGGGTTCGGCGAGCGCGGTTGGTCTGGGCAATGCAGTTGTGTCGGTGCTCGAGTGGGCAAGCGCGCGTTCGGCCATGGCCACGGCAGTATCGAGATCAAACGGCTTGGGCAGGTAATCGAATGCCCCGTGCCGATACGCAGCTGCCGTGGTTGATACATCGGTGAATGCACTCATCACGATGATCGGGAATGCCGCCGCTGCGGAGAGTCGGCCGAGGAGTTCGAGACCACTCGCACCGGGCATGCGCACATCGGTGAACATGACATCGGGCGTTTCAGTTGCAAGAGCCGCGGTCAGGCTTTCGGCATCAGTGAATTCGCGCGGACTCAAACCCGCATCACGCATCGCTGCGCTGAGCACGACGCGCACACCGCGATCGTCGTCGACAATCCAGACCGTGCTCATGGCGACAACTCCAGCGGCAGCAGCAAGGTGAACGTGGTTGCACCCGCGCGGCTCACATGACGCAATTCACCGCCATGCTCGTCGGCGATTTCGCGGGCCAGGGCCAAGCCCAGGCCGCTTCCATCGGGGCGTCCGGAAACCAGCGGTTGATACAGCGTTTCATGCAGTTCGGGTGGAATTCCGTGGCCATCGTCGATCACGTCGATGCGCAAGACGGCGCGGCGCAAGCGTTCGTTGAGGCGCGCGCCAAACTCGACCCGGGTGCGCAAGGTCAGTTGGCCAGCGCCTGCTTCGATTGCATTGCGGGCGAGATTGAGTACAAGTTGAAGCAAGCGGTCAGCGTCACCGGTCAGCGCGGGCAAACTCGGATCGTAGTCGCGCCGGACACTCGGCCCACCGGCTTCTGACGCAATAAGCCGAGCGACACGCTCAAGCAGCTCATGTACGTTCAGGCGCGCCAGTCTTGGCTTGCCGCCGGCACGTAGCAAGCGATCGGCCAACGTAGTCAGGCGATCGCTTTCGCCAATGATCAATTCAGCCAGTTCACGCAATTCCCCGCTCTCAACGCGTCGGCCAATCAATTGTGCCGCACCACGTATACCGGCAAGGGGATTCTTGACCTCGTGAGCGAAGCCCCGCAGCGATTCGGACAATGCCGGCGAAGTCCGTTCGGGCGTGACCGCTGCCGCGTGCACTTCCAGCAACAGGCGCTCGCCGCCCAGCGGACTGAACGCAAGGTCGACCACCCGCTCCTGATCACTGCCGCGGCGCACCGCCACTTGCCGAATCAGAACCACCTGGTCGAAATCAAGGGCGCGTCGTGCCGCGCCGACGATTCCCGACGCACCGGGGTCGATCGCGTCGAGCTGGGCCCCCTGCCAGCGCCACGTGCCCGCACCAAGCAGGTCGGACAAGGCTGGATTGAGCCAGACGAAGCAAAGCCCACCATTCAGCTCGGCCATCGCCGTTACGCATTGCATCACTACATCGGCGCGCAGCGCGCCGGAGTATTGCGCCATGTTGGTGCGAAGGTCGCTCATTGCCTGATATTAAGGCAAATACCGAGAGCATTTGTGATCCATTTGAAGGCGCACAGGTGCGCGCAACTGAGTCTGTGAGGGTTGCATCAAGCTGCGTTGATCCAATGGAGGACCAACGGTGCAATAGACAGACGCATGGTCAAGTCCCACCTCAGCCGGGCTTTGAGCCTTCTCATCCGAACGCAATCCAATCCTGCAAAAGAAAACGCCCCGGCAAGCCGGGGCGTTCGCTGCGATCCCATCTGAAGCGAATCAGTCGACCGAGTAGTTCTGCAGAGTTACCGGCGTCGTCCCTGCTGTTATGCCCGCGCCGGTATCGTCATAGCAATATCGGCTGATCGTCGCCGGGAACCCTGCCGTTGCGCCACTGACAACTTCGAGCCAGCCGTAGTTGATAGCGCTGGTGGACTCGTTCAGGAATGCAATACCGACGAAGCGTGTCCCAGCCGTCTGGAATGCCGTGCCCCGAGTCTGGAACTGGTTGTAGAACGCCGGCGCCGGGGTGGGAGAGATCGGAGCACCCGCAGCGACGACACTTGTTTCAGCCGACGTGCCTGGCGATCCCGTTGCCAAAATGCCGGCTGGCGAAGCCGAGCCGTAGAACGTCAGCCCAGCGCCGTTGTTGTAAGGATCCAAGTCCCAGCCCGGAACGGCGGCACTCGACGCGCCGGTGGCTCCCGTCACCAGATTGATATAGACGCCGTCAATACTGTTTGTAATGGAAATACCCGGGCTGGCGCAAACGACAGCAGCCATTGCGGCGGGAGATGCGATACATGCGGCAATCGCGACAAGCGCGGCCTTGGTGCGAGCGGATGAGACGAACTTGCTATTTTTGTTCATGACCAAGAATTCCCCGGAAGTGAATGGAGGCTGAAAACGTCCGTGTATTCAGACAGAAATTGCCAGCAGTGGGCAAAGGCAGGCGTTAGGAAGTGCGTTCAAAAATTGTCGCGCATTCCTAACCTGTGGAGGTTGGCTGGAATGGTCAGCGCTGTCAAATGCAGCGGATCTTCCCCACAACTGGGAAAAACGGGGCTA
>JBDTCQ010000036.1:0-5625 GCA_039923515.1 Dokdonella sp. | reverse complement strand
CGAGATCGAATTTACCCGGCTTGACCGACGGCGCCTTGAGTTTTTCCTGAACCTGTTTCGCGGCGGCGGTGGCGTCCTCGAGCATGTCGTAGGAGTTGCCGTAACCGATCAAGCCACCTGGCAGATCAAACTTGTCCTTCTTGTTGCCATCGAGATATTCGAAACCCATGCCCGCCGGCATCGACAAGCCATCGCGGCTGCGGAACTTGCCCGTTGCCTTGTCGATGGCGGAAACCGACATCGGCGCCCAGATGCGGTGGATGTCCTGATCAATGTAGGAACCATCGGTCGAGGCAAAATACTTTTGCTCATTGACCTGGAACAGCATTGAGTTGACGAAATTCGCACCCGCCTTCATCGCCGCCGCGTTGACGCCCAGCAGCAGATCGACCTTCTCCTTGAGCGGCACTTCCATCGAGTTCTTGACGATCGGTGTTGCCCAGGAAACCTCGCCAACACCCTTGACCGGCGCAAGCTGGACGGGTTCGGTGGTCAGCTTCGAGTTGGCCTTGGCAATCTGCACAGCCTGACGCGCGGCCTTGGCCACCGAGTCTGCACTGATGTCGCTGGATGCGGCAAAGCCCCAGGTGCCATTGGCGATCACGCGGATGCCGACGCCCGTCGATTCGGTGTTGACGACGTTCTGCACCTTGTCCTCGCGCGTGATCACAAACTGGCGCAGATAACGCCCGATGCGCACATCGCAATAGGTCGCGCCATCGGCCTTGGCGGCCGTCATCGCGGTGTCGGCCAGTCGCTTCTTCAAGCCGACATCGAGTTTGCCGACCAGTTCCTCGGCGGCGATGGCCCGACCGTAAGCCGGAAGCATCAGCACGCCGAGGCCAATTCCGGTGGCCTTGATGAAATCACGTCTTTGCATGGTGTCCTCCGCCTTGCAGCTATTGTTGATGGATCGATGATGGTCGATCCCGTGTTGATTTCGCGAGGGATCCACTCCCGACGCAATGCATTACTTGTCGAGCATGGCGGGTGCCTACGCTTGCGTCATGTGGCGAATGGCATGGTCAACCCAGGCTGCGCGCCGTGTTGATCACATTGATGCCGTCAAACCTCGCCGTACTCGCCCCATGTGAAACGGCCGATACCTGGCTTGGCTGGCCCTTGCCATCGAAGAATGTGCCGCCGATGCGGTAATCGCGCTCGTCACAAATTGCCGAACAGGCGTTCCAGAACTCCGGCGTGCGGATCTGGTAGGCGACATCCTCGATCATCTGGGTGATCTTGCCTTTCTTGATCTCATAGAAAAGCTGACCGCCAAACTGGGCGTTGTAGCGCTGCTGATCAATCGAGTACGAGCCGCGGCCGACGATATAGATGCCGTTGTCGACGCCCTTGACCATATCCTCGGGTGACAGCTTCTGCTTGCCGGGCTCAAGTGAGACATTGGCCATGCGCTGAAACTGCACGCTCGACCACGAATCCGCATAGCAGCAACCTTGCGAATGATCGAGGCCGAGGATATGCGCCTGATCGCGAATGACCTGATAATTGACCAGGATGCCATCCTTGATCAGTTCCCAACGCTGCGCCGCTACACCCTCGTCGTCGTAACCGACCGCACCGAGCGAGTACTTCTGGGTTCGGTCGGCAACAATCGTGACCTTGTCGCTGGCGTAGCGGTAGTCCTTCGATTTCCACTTGTCGAGCGTGGCGAAACTCGTGCCGGCGTAGTTGGCCTCGTAACCAAGCACGCGATCGAGTTCAAGTGGATGGCCAACCGACTCGTGGATGGTCAGCAACAAATGGCTCGGATCAAGCACAAGATCGTACTTGCCGGGCTTGACCGAGGGCGCCTTGAGTTTCTCCTGAGCCTGTTTCGCCGCCGCGACTGCATCTTCCAGCATGTCGTAGGAATTGATGTAGCCGATGACGCCGCCAGGCAATGCGATCTTGTCCTCCTTGCGGCCATCCAGATATTCATAACCCATGCCCATTGGCGCGCCGAGTCCGTCGCGTTTGCGGAATTTTCCGCTGGCCTTGTCGATTGCGGTGACCTGGATGGGCGCCCAGATCCTATGAATATCCTGATCGATGTAGGAGCCATCGGTCGAAGCGAAATATTTTTGCTCGTTGATCTGGAACAGGGTCGAATTGACGAAACTCGCACCCGCCGCCATCGCCGCCGCATTGACCTCAAGCAAGCGCTCGACCTTTTCCTTGATCGGCACCTCCATCGCGTTCTTGACGATCGGCGTGGCCCATGAAACCTCGCCGACGCCCTTGACCGCAGCGAGTTGCACGGGCTGGATAGTCAGTTTCGAGTTGGCCTTGGCGATCTGTACAGCCTGACGTGCGGCCTTGGCGACGCCTTCATTGCTGAGATCACTGGTGGCGGCAAAACCCCAGGTGCCATTGACGATTGCACGGATGCCGACACCGGTCGACTCGGTGTTGACGACGTTCTGCACCTTGTCCTCCCGCGTGATCAGAAACTGTCGCAGGTAGCGGCCAATGCGCACGTCGCAATACGTCGCGCCATCAGCCCGCGCAGCCGTCAATGCACTATCGGCAAGGCGCTTCTTCAGGCCGACATCGAGCTTGCTGACCAGTTCCTCGGCAGCAATCGCACGGCCATAGGCCGGAGCCAGCAACATGCCGAGCCCGATACCGGAAACCTTGAGAAAGTCGCGTCGCTCCATCGTGTTCTCCGCAGTGGGATCGGCCGTCAGCGCGACAGGCGATCTTTGAAGGATTCGGGCAATCACTCGATCCTGACCGAATTCCAGGCGTGCGTCATGTGTGGATAGGCATGGGCGAAGCCTTGCGCATATCCATACAGCTGAATCCGAATCATCCTCTTCGTCGTAGATTCAGCCAGTACCGCCTATTCATCTTCAGGTTCATTCCGCTGCCCCCCCGGAGAAGTAATGTTGTCCTCAAATGAGATGCCTGCTAATGACACCCTCCCCGTCATTTTCGATGCGCGATCACATGCTTCGATTTGAAGGCAGAAAAGTGATCACTGCAACGCGCGCCCTGCTCGCTTGCCTGATCGCCGTGTTGGTCAGCGGTTGCCAGACAGTCGCCTTCAGCGTTCTCAATAGTGGACGCCCAGCGCTGCCGCCATTGGAAACGCGTACCTTCGATGAAGCGCTCGCTCTCAAGCTGGATATCCATCGCCCGGCGCCGAGTTCGGCGAAACCACCCATCGCCGTGTTTTTCTATGGCGGCAGTTGGCGCAACGGCGATCGCGCGGAATACGCGTTTGTCGGGGACGCTCTGGCAAGCAGGGGCATCCTCGCGGTCATTCCGGATTACCGGGTGTTTCCCCAGGCCCGTTTCCCGGAATTCGAATTCGATGCGGCACATGCGGTGCGCTGGGTATTCGATCACGCCGAGGAACTCGGTGGTGATCAGCAGCGAATCTTTGTCGTCGGACATTCGGCCGGCGCCCAGATTGCCGCCTTGCTCGGCACCGATCAGCACTATCTCGCCAGTACTGGCCTCAAGCCGAAGGATCTCGCCGGCATCGTCGGTATAGCCGGCCCTTACGATTTCCTGCCGCTGACCGATCCAGATCTCGTTGAAGTGTTCGGCGAAAAGAAGGATTGGCCAGCCTCGCAACCGGTCAATTTCGTCGATGGAGATGAGCCGCCATTCCTGCTCCTGCAAGGCCTTGCCGATAAAGTTGTTTGGCCGAGGAACAGCACGTCATTGCAATCGAGATTGAGCAAGGTCGACGTTCCAGTTCGATTGATCACCTACCCATCCATCGGGCATTTCCGCATCGCGGCGGCATTTCGTTTCCCGGGCCTGGCTCCGACCCTGCGCGATACAGCGGATTTCATCCTGCGCCCGCAGTAACTTCAGGAACTGCAGGAAAGCATCGAGCAACCGGCGCGATTCCTCGCCCAATCCGGTCGACGCTCGGCAAAACGGTCGCGACCGGGCTGATCCTCATACGGTTTGCGCATGACATCGAGCAGCGCGTGAATCTCCGACTCATCGCCCGCGTTGGCCTTGTCGATGGCTTGCTGCGCCAGCCAGTTGCGCAGCACATAGCGGGGATTTGCCGCGCGCATGCGCTCGCGACGCTGGCCGACGGATTGCGGATCACTCTCAAGGCGCGCCGCATAGCGGGCCAGCCATGACTGCAGGCTCGGCATCATCTGCTGGCGTTTCGCCTCGTCGTAGAAGGCCGCAGCAAACATGTCCGGCACTCGTTGCGCTGGCGCCAAATCGGAAAGCGTACGGAAAAAGATTGTCATGTCGATCTCGGCTGCGGTCATCAACTCATGCAGATCCTGCATCAAGGCCACATCTTCATCCCGACATTCATGCAAGCCAAGCTTGGCCGCAATATTGGCCCGATCGGCCGCCTTCCAGGTATCGACATAACGCTGCAAACCAGTCTGCAGCGGTTCGATCGAATCCATGACCGGCGCCAGCGCCTGGGCCAGACACGCCAGATTCCAGTGCGCGATCTGCGGCTGCTGACCAAAGCGGTAGCGTCGGTGCTGGCGATCGGTCGTATTCGGTGTCCAGTCCGGATCGAAATTGTCGATCCAGCCATACGGGCCGTAATCGATGGTCAAGCCGAGGATCGACATGTTGTCGGTATTCATCACGCCATGCACGAAACCCACCCGCATCCAGTGCGCAACCATCAACGCCGTGCGTGCGCAGACTTCGCCGAACCAGTCTGCTCGCAGATTTTCGCCTTGGCCCTGCAGTTCGGGATAATCGCGGCGAATCGTGAAATCGATCAGCCGGTTGAGGACATCGGTTTCGCCACGTGATGAGGGCAGTTCAAAATTGCCGAAGCGGACGAATGATGGCGCGACGCGGCAGACAATGGCGCCCTTCTCCGCCGCCGGATGTCCGTCATAGAACATGTCGCGGACCACATGATCGCCGGTCGCGATCAGACTCAAGGCGCGTGTCGTCGGTACGCCGAGATGATGCATGGCTTCGCTGCACAGAAATTCGCGGACCGAGGAGCGCAGCACGGCGCGCCCGTCAGCCCTGCGCGAATACGGCGTTGGCCCCGCGCCCTTGAGCTGCAGTTCCCAGCGCTGGCCTGCCTTGTTGATGACTTCACCGAGGGAGATGGCACGGCCGTCGCCCAATTGCCCTGCCCAGTTGCCGAATTGGTGGCCACCGTAGTTGGTGGCGTAGGCTTGCATGCCAGCCATCAAGGCATTCCCACCGAAAACGTCGGCAAATTCCCGCGAATTGACCTGAACTTCGGAAAAACCAAGTGTTTTGGCCATTTCAGCGGAATGCGCGATCAGACGCGGAGCACTGACCGGCAATGGCGCGACAGAGGAATGCAGTGCACCCCGGACCTCGCGCGGCCGTGGGCCAGTTTCGGCATCACCTGGCAGCTCGCGCACGAAGGCGTTGTCAAATCGGAGATCCGGAAGCATGCGAATCCTGGGCAATGGGTAAGGCGAAGTCGTGACTGCCATATCGGCCCGCATACGAACCATGGCAAGGGCAGACAACCCCATCGTCGCCTGCCTTTGCAAGTTTTTGCGCAGGCCGATATACTTGCGCGCTTTGCTCAAGCCCGTTCGCCCCGAGGTTTCCAATGAAAGTGCTTTCTTCGCTCAAGTCCGCCAAGGCCCGCCACCGCGATTGCAAGATCGTGCGCCGCCGCGG
>JBDTCQ010000035.1:0-5171 GCA_039923515.1 Dokdonella sp. | reverse complement strand
ACTCGATGGAGTATCCGAATTCGTTGTTGAGGCCGGTAGGCAGAGGAACTGACTTTCCATGGCTATCAACGACTGGAACCATGAAATCGACGGCGAGGCCGTTCTGATGCGTTCGATGTGGCTTGATCGTGCCACCTGCAGACGAGCCCGATTCGCCGTAGACAAAAATCTTTTCGGGCGAGCGCGACTCCAAGATTTGATAAGCCGCGCTTATCGTCGTTGCAACCCTTGAATGGACATAGGTTCTCCCGAGGGTAACGCCCAGTGAACTGTAGGGAGAAAAATTGAGCCCTGATTTCGGCAACGCTATGCCGCCTTCGAGCCGACCATGACTGGAGGTACCAAAACACGTGCTCTGCTGCCGGGCAGCGAATGCAGGAGCCGAAAACAAAACCAGAATCACGATTGCGACAAAACGGGTACGTACTGACATCCGACAGTCCCTTCGCACTGGATAAGCGCAGCTCGGCAATCCAGCCATCAACAACTGACCTGAGACTTCGAGATCATCTCTGCCGCTGACATTCAGGCCTATTCCTCTGGAATGAGCAGCCAAAGAATCAGATACACGAGAATGCCCGGAAAAGCCGCTGATGCGATCGAGATGATTACAAACAGGACGCGGGTCAGCGTCGAGTTCCAGCCAAAGCGTCGGGCTATGCCGCCCATGACGCCGGCCAGCACCCGGTCACTACGCGATCTGGACAACCTCCGCTCAGCACTCATGCGTCAAACCTTTTTTGTTGCTTCCATCGGAATCAATCAATTCAGCGACTGGCCGATACCTGTTCGGTGAGTTTCCGCTGCAAGCCATCGAAATTGTCGATCATGTAGTCAACGCTGAGCAAACGCGCACCATCCTTGCCGTACACATCCAGAACCTGCAGCGCCTGGCGATCCGTGAAGTGCGAAATCCGGTTCCACGGGTGGAAAACCACATCGGAACTGCGCCCGACAATACGCAATCCATCCGGACCCACGGCGATCGTTGAAAACACGTACGGAAGAAGTCGCGCGCCAATCAAGGCAAACGCAATAGACAATCCGCCTACGGCCGCGAAGATCATTTTGGCAACGACCGCGTCATCACCGGCCAGAAGCAAATACAGGGTGATCGCTCCCATCATGAAGAAGAACGGGATCCCGATCAGAATGGCTGCCTTGACATGACGTTCATAGGCGCTTTTTACAACGCATCCTCTATACATATTTATTTATCCGCGTAACACAAACGTCGTGCAATCATAGGCTATCCAGGAAAAACTTTCCTCTTGCGCGAAAGCTCCCGTTCAGGATGAGCCGTAGTCGCCCCAAGCAGAGTGGACCATTTGCGGTCGATGATCGACCGTTATGCAACACAGTCCACAACACAAGAAAACTTGGCACTCTTGTGTTCTCGAACAGACTGCGACGCACGCGCAGGAGCAACGCGACGACAATCCAGCGAAAAAGACGTGATCGCATTGCGTGGTTTTGCGCCAGGTAATGCCCCTAACATCCAGCTCGCACAACTTCGCTTCTTGCACCCAGTATCACGACGAACAGACCGTGCCGTAGATGCGCGAAGTCATGCGCTGCTGCAGACTCCTCGCGCCAACAATGGATCCGGCAAGCGAAGTCGCAACACTCATCGGTCGAAATCATTTCTGCCAGCGGGTTTGGCACCACTGCCTGCTGGTGAACGAGGATCCGGCGATTGCACTTGATTGTCCGCATCATTCGACGCTTGCTCATCGAACGGCACATCAAGGAGCGGCAGCAAGGCTGGCGTGTCCATATCGTCGAACTGGTCGTGTTCAACCGCCCAAAAGAATGCGAAGCCAGCGCCGACCAACAACACGATCGACAGCGGCACCATGACGAGCAGGATGTTCATGCGTTGTCGGCGTGTGGCAGCGCGTGTTCCACGCCTTTGACGCGCACCATCGCTTCGGGCTCACGACCAATCCGCAGCGCGTTGAGGATGACTCCGAGCGAACTCATCGACATGCCGAGCGCGGCCAGCCACGGCGGCACGAATCCCAGCGCGGCAACAGGTATGACACTGAGGTTGTAGATCAGCGCCCAGCGATAGTTTTGATGCAAGATGGTCAGCGCTTGACGCGCCAATACGCGGGCTGGGGCAAGCGCGTCGAGCCGCTCCCCCGCCAGCACAATGTCGCTGCTCGCCTGAGCGAGCTCGGCACCACCAACCAAGGCAATCGAGACATCGGCCCCGGCCAGGACAGGCGCATCGTTGATGCCGTCACCAACCGCGATCACACGCGCACCCGCTGCACGCAATTGTCCCAACCATGCGAGCTTGTCGGCTGGCAATTGTCGCGCACGCCATTGCTCGATCCCCAGACGGGCAGCGATCGCGGCAACCTTGGCCGCCGCATCACCACTGCAGATCGATACTTCGAGCCCCTGCGCCTTAAGCGCCTCAATCGCAGCCATTGCGCCTGGACGCAAACGCTCACTGAGCCGAAACGCCGCAATCAGACCCGCATCATCGGCCAGCATTACGGCATCTTCGTACTGCGGGTCAGCGATGTGCCCGGCACACGCGAAATCGGGCCGGCCCAGACGCAGTTGGCGACCACCAACCAGAGCTGTGATACCGAGACCTGCCTTTGCGCTGATCTCGAAGTGCGCCAGCGAGTCCGCAGCGACATCGGCGCATCCAGCCGCAATGGCTTGCGCGGCTGGATGACGGCTCTCGCGCGCCAGCATGGCCGCCAGCGCCAATACCTCGTCGCGATGCTGACCGTTGAGGATTTCGACATCGGCCAGAGCCAGTTCCGGCTCGGTCAGCGTGCCGGTCTTGTCAAAGACGATATGTGTGGCTCCGGCCAGCGCCTCAATCGCATCGGGTTGCACGACAAGCACACCGCGCCGCGCGAGCACGGCCAAGCTGCGCGTGATCGCGGCCGGCACGGCCAGCGCGAACGCGCAGGGGCAAGACACCACCAGCACAGCGAGTGCGGCGGCAAACGCACGTGAAGGATCGAAGATCAACCACGCAACCAGGGTCAATGCGGTCAGGCCGAGCACCCGTGCGACGAAACGCGATGCTGCGCGATCACCGGCGCGTGCCAGCTTTGGCCGCTCGGCTTGGGCGCGCTCGACCAAGGCAGCGATCCCCGCCAGCGTGGTTTCATTGCCCGTGCGTTCGACGCGCACTTGCGCCGGGCCGTCGACAAGAATGCTGCCAGCGATCAGTGAGTCACCCCTACGCTTTTCAAGCGGATCCGATTCACCGGTCAACAGGGCCTCATCGACGCGGCAACGCGAACTGAGCAGAACACCATCGACCGGGACGACGCCACCTTCGCGAACCTGCACCTGATCATCGCGAACAAGCTCATGGACGCCGACGCGTTCGATGCTTCCATCGGCGCGGCGGCGCTCGGCAAAATTCGGCGTCAAGCGTGCCAGCGCGTCGGTGAGATCTCCGGCCCGGTGGCGCGCACGCATTTCGAGATAGCGCCCGGCGAGCAGGAAAAACACGAACATTGAAACCGACTCGAAATACACATGGCCGCTGCCGCGCAGCGCTTCGACCAAGCTGGCGACATAGATCGCTGCGACCGCAATTGATACCGGCACGTCCATGCCAAGCTGGCGCGCCTTGAGTGAGCGCAGCGCACCGGCGAAGAACGGTTGGGCCGCATACAGAACCACCGGGGTGGCGACCAGGAAGCCGAGCCAGCGGAAGAGATCGCGGGTCGAGGTATCTTCGAGCTCAAGCGCGCCGAAATAGAGGACGGCCGCATACATCATTGCCTGCATGGCGCCGAAACCGGCCACCAGCAATCGCTTGAGCGCGGCGCGTGATTCTCGCTTGCGCACGTCATCCAGCGCTTTTGCATCGAGCGGCAAGGCCTGATAGCCCGCTCGTGACAAAGTCTGCAGGATCTGCGCGAGTCCGGTCTTGCGATCATCCCAAACCACGCGAGCTCGCCGGGCTGCGGCATTGACCTGGATTTGCAGCGCCCCCGGGAGGCCGCCAAGTGCGCGCTCGATCAGCCAGACGCAACCGGCGCAGCGAATGCCTTCGACAAGCAGCACCATCTCGCAACGATGATCGCCGAGATCGCGGATGACATGCCGTGCGACTTCAGCACGCTGCCAAGCCTGGTCCGATTGAGTTTCATCGCTGCGGAGTTCGGGCCTCTTAGCAGGATGCGTGCGCAGGCGGTAGTAGTCGCCAAGACCGAGCTGCTCGATCCATGCGGCGGCGGCATGGCAACCACCACAGCACAATGCCCGCCGGCTTCCGGAAACCTCGGCATACACGATACCCGTGGCCGGCAAACATTCGCCACAGTGCCAGCAATTGGCACTCGGAGTCTTCATGGCTTGGCGGGTGGCGGCGTGGCAGGCGGTTGTGTCGGCTTGCGCGTAGCCGGAATCCTGAAACTGACCTCCTTGTCGGCAAACACCAGCGACGGATCTTCATGTGCCACCGCGAACAGGATCAAATGAATGCATCCGGCCAGCGTGACCACAAAGATCGAAATGCCCAGCCAGGCAATCGGCTGCCGATACCAGCGCGGGTCAGTTGTGCTCACTTCGTGCTCTCGCTTGCGCTTCGCCTTGCGCATTGGCGAACACCCAGGCGGCAACCGCTCGCACACGCTCGGGGCCGAGGCGCGGTCCCCAACTCGGCATCACGCCGCTGCGACCGTGACTGATCGTTGTCTCGATCGCGGCCTCGTCGCCACCATGCACCCAGATCGTGTCGGTCAGATTCGGCGCACCCAGCGCTGGATTGCCCTTGCCGTCAACGCCATGGCAGGCGCTGCAAACGGTAAACTGCGGCTGGCCAAGTGCTGCCATTCCGGCATCGTGCTTGGCACCGGACAGGCTCAGCACATAGTTGGCCAGGTTCCTGATTCCTTCCTTGTCGAAGGTCTCGCCGAAGGGTGGCATCTGGCCATGGCGTCCATCGGTGATGCTGGCCAGCAGATGCTCGCCATCTCCGCCATACATCCATCCACCACTGGCCAGGCTGGGCGCACCGAGCAACTGGTTTCCATGGGCCTGACGGCCATGACAGGCCGCGCAGTTGTCCAGATAAAGGCGGCGACCCAAATCGAGCACCTCATCGTCGGCGGAAAGCTGTTCGACCGAATGCGCGCGCAGGCGCTTCATCAGGGGTTCGAGCTTCGCATTGTTGCTGGCGA
>JBDTCQ010000034.1:0-16289 GCA_039923515.1 Dokdonella sp. | reverse complement strand
TCGGCGCCACCACCCCGGAGACGATTGAATTGGCCGCGATGATGCAGCCCTCACCGATGGTCGTGCCGGGAAGAATCATCGCTCCGGTACCAATCCAGACATTGTCGTGGACAACAATCGGCTTGATCTCGCTGGGATCCGGTGGCGCCCCGGCGAGACGCAAGGCCGGATCGCTCGCATGCCCGGTCGAATCGCGGAACGAGACCCCGCTGGCGATCTGGACATGGGCGCCAATGGTGATTTCCCGCCCGACCACAAAACTCGTGTTGTGACCGATATCGCAATGATCGCCAATGCTGAGTCGCGGGTTGGGCACAAAACTGGCGGCAAAGGCGATGCTGATCTTGCCATTCAGGCATACGTAGTCGCCGAGGATCAACTCGCCCCGGCCCTTGACCCACGGAACATAAATGCCGGTCGTCACCCCGCGCCCGTGTTTCGTGCAATACGCCTTGAGCAGGGGCTCGGCGAGGAATCGGCGACGCAGGAAAAAAATGATCCCGCGCAAGAACAGGAAGACATACAGCATCGGCACGACGATCACGCGCGGTGCCGGCAAGCTGAATGTGCTCCATTGCTTGCGCAGGGTGCGCAAGGCCCTCGCAGCCGGATGGGTCGAACGGGCCGCCCAATGGCGTAGCCTGGAAATCATGCACGGTTTCCGTGGAAGGTCGTCGAATTACAGCCCGCGCTGGGGCGGCCGGGATCGGAGCGGTGGATTATCGACCCAAGCCGAGCATTGAAGCCAGCCGGCTTTCACGGCAAGCCCTTGCGGCGGGTGCTCCGATCCGCCTGTGACCGGGTTCGCATATCAGCCCGGCAAATGAGCCACGGTTACCGTTTTCTACAATCATTTGCAACATCAATGGTTTAGCTGTGACTGCTGTCACCAATTGCGCCCCGGTATTCAACCAGCATGCAATTCCCTGATCGCAGCAGCACCCCTTGTCATGCGCTTCCCCGTCCTTGTTTCACGCTTCTCGAAAACCACCCGCGCCGCCTTGCTTGCCGGCGCGATGACCGCTTCAACGGCGATGGCCGCGGCAAACCTTCCGAATCCGATTCTCTTTGTCACCCAGGTACCGGTGCCGCAGGATTTCGCAACGATCGGCACGGTTTTCGCCAACCACATGTCCGACATGCAGAGCGCGGCCCGCGGTGGTGATCTGTGGATTCGCTACCCGAACGGAACCCTGCGCAACCTGACCGCCGAAGCCGGCTACGGCAGCACCGGCATGCAGGGTGCGAACGCGATCGCGGTGCGCGACCCGGCCGTCCATTTCAGTGGCAGCAAAGCGGTTTTCAGCATGGTCGTCGGGGCGCCGGCCTCGCAGTACCAGCAGATCACGACGTATTGGCAACTCTACGAGATCAGCGGTCTTGGCAGTGGCCAGGCTGTCAGCATATCGCGTGTGGCCCACCAGCCCGCCGACACCAACAACGTCGAACCGACCTACGCTTCTGACGGCAGCATCATCTTTGTCAGCGATCGCTCGCGCAACGGCGATCGCCACCTGTATCCGCAGCTTGACGAGTACGAATCCACCCCGACGCCGAGCGGCTTGTGGAAGCTCAATCCGGCAACCGGCAGGTTGTTCCTGTTGCAGCATGCGCCGTCGGGATCGTTCCGCCCGTTCGTCGACAGCTTTGGTCGCGTCATCTTCACCCGCTGGGATCACCTGCAGCGTGATCAGCAGGCCGAGAATTCCAGCTATGGGGCATTCAACTGGGGATCGGAATCGGCCGCTGCCACTACCAGCGCGGCCGTGGACGTGTTTCCGGAGCCGCGCGAAGACACCGCAACGACATTCGGCCTGCGTTTCAACCACTTCTTCCCGTGGATGATCAACCAGGACGGCAGTGGTGAAGAAACCCTCAATCACGTGGGTCGTCATGAATTGTTCGGCTATTTCAACCGCAGCCTGAAAAACGACAGCAGCCTGATCGATTTCAGCGATGCCGCCGCACCGCTGCGCGCCAACGCCAACGTGACGGAAAACTGGCTGCAGATTGCCGAGGATCCGACTTCCCCCGGGCGCTATTTCGCCATCGACGCGCCCGAGTTCTACACCCACTCTTCCGGACAGATCGTCTCGATCAACGGCTCGCCAAGCACCAACCCGTCGAACATGCAGGTGACCTACCAGACACCGCGCAGTTCGCGTGATTTCCATCAGGGAGCCGTGCCCGCCGACTTCACGGGGCACTACCGCAACCCCTTGCCGCTCTCGAATGGCGGCATGTTGGCCTCGTGGGTGGCCGAACCGCGCCAATCAGCGAATGACGGCACCCGGGCCAACCCGGTTCCCCGTTACAAGTTCCGTCTGTACAGCCTGATGAGTGACGCGAGTGGCTCGCTGAGGACCGATCCGAACGGCGCCCTGACCACGGGCATCACCAAATCGGTTTCCTGGTGGGATCCGGATGTGCGCGTGAGCTACAACGGTCCGCTATGGGAACTCTCGGCTGTAGAAGTGCGCTCCCGGCCGGTTCCCCCGAATACCGTCGAAGCTGCTCCGGAAGCACCCGAAGCGCAGGCTTTCGCAGCCGCAAACGTTGATTTCGCGGCATTCCAGAACTTCCTGGCCGCACGCGGACTGGGTGTCCTGGTCAGTCGCAACGTCACCACGCGCGACGGCCGCGACCGCCAGCAGCCCTACAACCTGCGCGTTCCCGGTGGTGTCCAGACCCTCGGCAACACCGGGCAACGGCATGACATCCAGTTCATGCAATTCCTCCAGGGCGACCAGGTGCGAGGCCTCGGCGGCGCTGTTTCTCCGAACCGCGGACGTCGTGTGTTGGCCCAGCCGCTTCACGATGCCATGGCTCTGCAGTTCATGCCCGCACCGGCACCTGGCGCACCTCCCGGATCGGTCAAGATCGCCAGTGACGGTTCGGTCGCTGCGATCGTGCCGGCGCAGCGCGCCATGGCCTGGCAATCAACCGATGCCAACGGCACCCCGGTGGTGGCCGAGCGCTACTGGATTTCGGTGAAACCCGGCGAAGTGCGCGCTTGCGGGGGATGTCACGGCGTCAATACGACCGATCAGGCCGGACATGCGCCGGCGCAGAACATGCCGCAGGCGCTGAAGGATCTGCTCGACTACTGGCGCAGCACCAACGCTGACCCCTTGTTCAAATCCGGTTTCGATTGAGTAAGCATCACGGACCACGCATTCATTGAGTGGTCCGCGGATCAGACCAGCCTCAGCGCGCCCCACGCCGAAACAGCACGACCTCCACGGTCTGGATCAGGATGACCAGATCCAGCGTGATGGTCTGGTTCTTGACATAGAACAAGTCGTACTTGAGCTTTTCCGCGGCATCCTTTTCATCGGCCCCATACGGATAGTTGAGTTGCGCCCAGCCGGCCAGGCCGGGCTTTACGCAATGTCGAAGGTCATAATAATTGATCTTCTTCTCGAGCTCGACGACGAACTCGGGACGCTCCGGCCTCGGCCCAACCAGGCTCATGTCCCCGCGCAGCACGTTCCAGAGTTGGGGCAGTTCATCCAGGCGCACCTTGCGGATGAAGCGGCCGACCCGGGTTACCCGATCGTCGTGCTTGCTGGCCCAGCGTGCGACGCCATCCTGTTCGGCGTCCGTGCGCATGCTGCGAAATTTGATCAGCATGAAGTTCTGGTTGCCCTCGCCGACCCGCGCCTGCCGATAGAGAATCGGCGCACCGCGCCCGGATTCGAGCCGCACGGCAAGCGCCGTCAGCAGGATGAATGGCCAGGCCAAGAGGAGAATGACCAGGGTCAAGCTGCAATCGAACAGCCGCTTGCTCACCTTGCGCAACGGCGATGCATCGAAGCCGCTGGAAAAGATGAGCCAGGACGGATCAATCAGGCTCAGTTTGACCTTGCCCTGCTCGCGCTCGAAGAAGGCAATCAAGCTGGTGATGCGAATGCCGCGCTGCTTGCAGATCAGCAAATCAGCCATCGGCATGTGCCCGCGACGGTCTTCCTGAGCAATCACGATTTCATTGATCTGCATTCGCCGGGCGACTTCCGCAAGCGAACCGGGATGCTGGACCAGCTGATCCTCCGGCACCGCCAGCGTTTCACCGGGCAGCGCAAAAAAACCGACAACCTTGAAGCCGCGGCGGTCGACCCGGCGGCGCATGCCACGAACAATCTTGGCCGCGCGCCGGCCCGATCCAAGAACGAGAACGCGTCGCTTCAGATCATCGATGTCGAGCAGGCGCACAAACAGGCCGCGAATCAACGAAATCAGAGGGAAACTGATCAGCATTGCGATACCGATGACGCTGAGGCCGACATAGGCCTGCGGAAACACATAGAAGACGATGACGACGCAGACTCCACCCATCAGGAAACCGACAGCCTGACGTGCGAGCAAGCCCAACCAGTTCTGGCGAAGGTTCGGGTGATAGAGACCCATCGCTGCCATGGCGGTCACCATGACAACGCCAAAAATCGCCGCGCGCAGCTCGATCCCCGGCGAGAACAAAGCCAGATTCTCGGGATCGTTCCAATATCGCAAGGGCATCGAAACCAGCAGCGATCCGATCAGGATCAGCAGTTCAACCACCACCAGCAGCAACAACCACCGTGTGCCCTGTTCACGCAGAGTTCGGAACATCGCCCCTCCATTCAACGGCAATTTTTCACTGCGATCCGGGGATCGCCCAAGAACACCCTCTGGGTCCGCGTCGAAGCAAAGCTCCGGACCATCCTTGCCATGAAACCTGTGAACCCGGAGAGCAGGCTGCCCGGGCGTCAACAAGCCCATCCGTTGAAGTGAGGTGCCCGAAAGCGACCACTGGGCAGGGGGCGGATATTAGCTTGTTGGAGGAATTCCTGCGCATGGCGACTTCAGAGTTGGCCCTCGTTCGCGGCTGAGTCTTCAGCCGAAAATGCAACGGGTGGCTTCAAACGCGGGCAATGATCCTGAAAGTTCATCCGGGCTCTGCCGGGACAGCCGGCAACGGTCTATGATCAGCAGCCAAAATCCGCGGAATTTCATGACAGATCCGTGAAATTCACGACCAAAGATAAAGGAATGACCCATGTGTGGAATTGTCGCTGCCACGGCTGAGCGTGACGTCGTCGCCATCCTCATCGCCGGCCTGCGGGCACTTGAGTATCGCGGCTACGATTCGGCCGGAATCGCCGTGTTCGATGGCACGCAGATCCAGCGCACCCGTGCAGTCGGCAAGGTCCGCGAACTGGAAGCCCGGCTGGCATCAAATCCACTTGCGGGGGTGACTGGAATCGCCCACACGCGCTGGGCTACGCATGGCGTTCCCAATGAAGCCAACGCACACCCACAATCCTCGGTTGACGCAATCAGCGTCGTCCACAACGGCATCATCGAGAATTACGTCACCTTGCGTGCCGAGTTGAAGCAACTGGGTTTTCGCTTTGATTCCGATACCGATACCGAAGTCATCGCGCATCTGATCCATCATTTTTGCAAACAGGGTCTCAAGCTGCGCGCGGCGGTTCGCGCCGCAATTGCTCGCCTGGAGGGCGCGTTCGCGATTGCCGTGATCGCTCGCGATGAACCCGGCAACGTGGTGGGTGCGCGCCGCGGCAGTCCACTTGTCGTCGGCCTCGGCATTGGCGAGAACTTCCTTGGCTCGGATGTGCAGGCTCTGATCAAGGTCACCAATCAGTTTTGCTATCTCGAGGAAGGCGATCTGGTCGAAATTTCGCGCACCTCGGTCTCGATTGAAGATGCGGACGGAAACGACGTCGAGCGCAGCCAATACACCAGCGAACTCTCGACCGACGCCGTCGAACGTGGCGAATACCGTCACTACATGCTCAAGGAGATCTTTGAGCAGCCGCGCGCGATTGCCGACACCCTGGAAGGCCGCATCTCTGGCGAACACATTCTTCCGAACATCTTCGGCGTCGATTCCGAGGCCTTGCTCAAGCGCGTGCGCCATGTGCAGATCATCGCCTGCGGCACGAGCTACCACGCGGGCCTGGTCGCGCGCTATTGGCTGGAAGCGTTGGCCGGAATTCCGTGCAGCGTCGAGGTGGCCAGCGAGTATCGATACCGGCATAGCGTGGTACCGGCCGACAGCCTGTTTCTCGCCATCTCCCAATCCGGCGAAACCGCAGACACCCTGGCCGCATTGCGCGAGGCCAAACGTCGGGGTTATCTCGGTTCGTTCGCGATCTGCAACGTTCCCGAATCCAGCCTGGTCCGCGAATCCGATCTCGTGCTGATGACGCGCGCGGGACCCGAGATCGGCGTTGCCTCGACCAAGGCTTTTACCACCCAGCTCAGCGCACTCGGCCTGCTCGTACTCGAACTGGCTCGCCTGAATGGACTGGAAGTCAGCCGCTACAAGGAGCTGGTGAATGACCTCAGCAGCCTGCCGCGACTTGTATCCGAGGCGCTCGAACAAGCACCCGCCATTGCGAAACTGGCTGAACGCTTTGTGCAGAAGAACCATGCCTTGTTCCTCGGTCGCGGCGCGAACTATCCCGTCGCGCTCGAAGGCGCGCTCAAGCTCAAGGAAATTTCCTATATCCACGCCGAGGGCTACCCGGCCGGCGAACTCAAGCATGGCCCGCTCGCCCTCGTCGACGAGGATATGCCGGTGATTGCAGTGGCGCCCAACAACATGCTTTTGGAGAAGCTCAAGTCGAATCTTGAGGAAGTGCGCGCCCGCGGCGGTGAACTGTTCGTGTTTGCCGACAACAAGGTTGAAATTCCAAACGGCGACTCACGCGGCTCGGTGATCAAGTTTGACTCGGGAAGCAATTTCATCGCCCCGGCCATATTCACGATCCCGCTGCAATTACTCGCCTACCACGTCGCCGTGCTGCGCGGCACCGACGTAGACCAGCCACGAAACCTCGCAAAATCAGTAACAGTGGAATAGCCGGCGTTACGTCACAGACAGATTGCGACAATTCGATGTCTCGGCGAGCGGTGGCCAGGCCGCGCCGCCCGTCCACGCAGATCCTGATGTCTGGCTGGATGTGCTTGTCGCCGCAATCGCAGGCTCCTAGATTTGATAGCGTTCGACTGGCTGCGCATTGGCGCGAGTACAGGTCGGCGGTCAGGATCACAGGTGAAGAATTCCGGAACGCAACCCGCAGGGCAAATCCAGCCGGTGCCGCCGGATGAATTGTTCTCGCTCGTTTATCAGGAGTTGCGCCGGATAGCGCGTAAACAGCGGCGTGTTGCCGGCAGTCCCGCAACAATCGACACGACCGCGCTGGTCCACGAGGTCTATCTCAAGCTGCACTCGGGTGCGCAAGCATCGTCGCTGGATCGCAGTCACTTCCTTTCCCTTGCGGCGCGTGCGATGCGCCAGATCCTGGTTGATCATGCGCGCGCGCGTTCGCGGCTCAAGCGCGGTGGCCCCTACGCCATCACCGGCTTGCGCGAGGACATCGGCGTGACTGCCGACCTGGTTGATCTGGTCGCTCTGGATGATGCCCTCACCCGGCTTGGTGAGCTCGATCCGAGGGCGGCGCAACTGGTTGAATGGCGCATTTTTGCGGGCATGGAATTTGCCGAAATCGCAAGCATGCAGACGGTAACCGAGCGTACGATTTTCCGCGATTGGCGCCGCGCGCGGGCCTTCCTTGTCCGGCAACTCGGGCTTGAAGTCCCCAACGAATGAACACGGACCGGGCCCGCTGGCGGCTGATCGCCTCGATCTTCGATGAAGTCGTGGAAGCGCCAGCGGCCACACGCATGCACACGCTCGATCGCCTGTGCGCAGGCGATGACGAAATCCGCAGCGAAGTCGACGCCTTGCTTGCGGCAGACACGCTGGGAGAGAAATTCGAGCGTGATGCCGGCAGCGCGCGCGATCAATTGGCAATTGACTGGGTTGAACGCGGCGGCGATGAGCGCCACGTAGGCGAGCGGATTGGTCCCTGGCGCGTGTTGCGCGAACTGGGGCGTGGCGGCATGGGCATTGTCTGGCTGGCCGAGCGCGCCGACGGACAATACGAGCAACGCGCCGCGCTCAAGGTCATCAAGCGCGGGATGGACAGCGATTCGGTACTCGCTCGGTTTCTGCGCGAGCGACAAATCCTTGCGCGGTTGATCCATCCAAACATCGCCCATCTGCTCGATGGCGGTATCGCTGCGGACGAACGTCCTTATTTCGCGATGGAATATGTCGATGGTTTGCCGCTGCTGCGCTATTGCGCCGAGCACAACTCACGCCTCGATGAACGCATTCGCTTGTTCCTCGAAATCTGCAACGCTGTGCAGATCGCCCACGCCCAACTCATCGTGCACCGGGACATCAAACCATCGAATGTCATGGTGACAACGACCGGTTCAGCCAAATTGCTCGATTTCGGAATCGCCCGATTGCTCGATGACTCCGATCAAGGCCCGACGATTGACGCCCAGTACCGACCATTGACGCCAGCCTATGCCGCGCCGGAACAGTTGCGCGGCGATGCGCTTACGACGGCGACTGACATCCACGCGCTGGGCGGCGTCTTGTACGAGTTGCTCGCCGGCAAACGCGCGAGCGGCCTGGATGACACAGCGAGTCCGGAAAGTGCGCTCGCGGCAATGATGTCTAGGACCATCGTTCCGCCAAGCAAGCTGGAGAGCGCAGGCGCACCCGTTCCGAGACGGCGACTGCGCGGTGATTTCGACACCATTGTGCTCAAGGCGCTGCATCGCGATCCACAACGGCGCTACACGACGGTTGAGGCACTCGCTGACGACGTGCGGCGCACCGTGACGGGACAACCCATCCGTGCTCGCCGCGAGCACACCGCGTATCGCGCCGCCAAATTCGTCGGTCGCCATCGCGTCGGCGTTTTGGGCGCAACATTTGCGTTGGTTGCCCTGTTCGCGGCGTTGGGTGTTGCGCTGTGGCAAGCACGAGAAAAGGCGCGCGAAGCGCAGGTGTCGCAGGAAGTCACCCAGTTTTTGATCGGGTTGTTCAAGGCGGCCGATCCGACCCACACGAATGGAACGAATGTCACCGCCGAAGACCTGCTCGACCGCGGCGCTGAACGATTGCACTCCACGCTGGCGACCGAACCAGTGTTGAATGCGCGCTTGTTGCATACGATCGCGACCACGTATGTCGCGCTGGGTTTGTACGACCGCGCGTTGCCGCTCGAACAGCAGGCATTGCAACTGCGCCGCAGGGTCAGTCCGAATGGCAGCACCGAGGTGGCCGAGAGCATGAATGAGCTTGGCCAGATTTATGCGCTCAAGGCCGATTACAGCGAGGCCGAGCCGTTGTTGCTATCGGGCCTGGCGATGCGCCGGGCGGCATTGCCAAAGGATGATCCAGAGATCATCGAGAGCATCGGCAACGTTGCCCAATTGCAGCAGAATCGTGGTGAGTTTGCCGCCGCAAACGCGCTGTTCCGTGAAGCGCTGGCGCTCAGTGAACTACGCTACGGCAGCGAAGCAACCGAAACCGCGCAGCGCCTCGATGATCTTGCGACCAATCTGGACAACCTCGGCAAGACTGCCGATGCAGGCGCAAAGTATCAGCAAGCTTTGGCCATTCGCGAGAAAATCCTCGGCGCCGACGATCCGCAGGTGGCAACCTCGCTGATCAATTTTGGAGTATTTCTCGACAACTCGGGCAGTCACCTCAAGGCGATCCCGTTGCTTGAGCGCGCGCTCGTCATCCGGCGCAAGGTGTACGGAGCGAATCACGTTTTGGTGGCGTACGCGGAGCTTGCCTTGGCCGGCGCCTGCTATTCGGCGAACCGTCTGGTCGATGCCGAACGCAGCACCCTCGATGCGCTCACCATCTTCCGCCATACCCTGCCGGAAGATCATCCAAAAATAACCGAGAGCCTGAACATGCTCGGCATCCTGCGGACCGGTCGCCGCGACTTTGCGGGCGCTATTCCTGTGTTTCGCGAAGTGCTCGACCGCTATCGCAGGACGCTGGGTGACTATCATCCGGATACCTTGACTGTGCAGAACAACCTTGGCGCGACGTTGCTCCATGCGGGGAAATTGAGCGAGGCGGAACACGTGCAACGCGACATGCTGACCCATGTGCGCGGCGACAACGGTCAGGCCAGCGTGGTATCGGATTACCAAAACCTCGCCATGACCCTGCAGGAGCTTGGAAAGTCGGAAGAAGCCGTCGATTACGCTCGGCGCGCGCTGAATATGCAGCGAATGCGCGAAGGTGCATCTTCCGGCAATGTCGCCGTTGCCTTGAGGAGCCTCGCCATCGCCGAGCAATACGCAGGGGATACGACGGCAGCCGAACGTGATTACCGCGAGGCGCTGCGAATTGGCGAACATCTCGCTGGCGAGCAAGGAATCGCGTTATACCGATGGCAGATTCCACTTTCCGACTTGCTGGTTGGCGAAAAGCGCTGTGATGAGGCGGTGTCCATGTTGCGAACCGCGCTGGCCAGTCTCGATGAAGATGCCGACCCATTGGGGCGGCCAGAGGCGAGTCTCCTGCTCGGTCAATGCCTTGTCCTCGGCGGCAATCGCGTCCAAGGCGGCGAATTGCTGCGCGCTTCGCGGGGGGAATTGCAAGCACTTGCCGGCGTTGATATGGACGTCTATCCGACTGTTCGCTCGCTGCTCCACCCTCCGATATCCAAGCTGGCACCATCAGCGAAGTAGCGGATGCGTGTCGCGCCCAAGTCGCCTCAATCGAAACTGTTTTTGAAAATCGTGTCGCCCAGGTTGGTCAAATGCAGGTAGATGGCCGAAACGGAACTCAGGCTGCTCACCAGGATTTCTCCTGTCGCCTGGGTGTAGCCCGGAAAATAGCTGAAATCGAAATCGATATTGCCGGGGCTGTAGTTGGTTGTCCCATAGATCAACATGAGCAGGTAATACTGGTCGACCTGCAGGGGCAAGTTCGCACTCGACAAGCGAAAGTGCAGGTGTGGGCAAAACCCGGTTTGCAAGGCGGAATTCAGGATCAGGTACGTGCCCATGGTCGAGCCGCCAACGTTGCCGATGCGTTCCTGCACAGTCGGGCTTGCGGCACAGATCAGCCGACCTATGGTCAGCGCCGTTTTGGGCGGTGTATGTGGGTTATAGATGTCGCCCGGATCGATGAACGAGCCCGCTTGAGCGGCGACATTGTTGACGGTGCCAAAGCCGGTGAGGTGGGTACCTGTGTCGATCTCGACTTCCGGGCTGGCGAGGCTTCCATCCACTTCGAGCACGCCGGACTGGATCGTTGTTTTGCCGGTGTAGCTCTGATTGCCGGTGAGTTGCAGGATGCCTGAGCCGACCTTGGTCAGCGCACCGCCCGTACCGCCGTGAAATCCGCCATCCATGATCTGCCCGTCGAAAGCGGATGAGGAGTTGAGCGATCCGAATGACACCGTTTGGCTACCGAGCAGAATGTGCGCTGTGGGGAAGCCGGTAAGTGATCCCACGGCTGCGGGTGCTGTCGCGTAGGAGTAGTCGGTTGTGCCACCACCGCCTATCAACCCAAGTGGCGCGCTGGAAGTGTCGGCGAAGTAGGTTATGCCGCCGCTCGTGTTGTTTATGTCGGCCGTTCCTGCAGTACTGCTTCCGCCGAATTCCACCACGTGATTGTTGGTGATTGAACTATTGGCGGCATCGCCATCCTGCTCGAACCACAACGTACCCGGTCCCACCGTGAAATGGTTCTGGGTGGTTGTGGACAGGTTGAGGATGCCGTGGCGCAGCTGCAGGAAAGCGTTCAATTGAAAGCTGTAAACCGGCCCGTACGCAAACGACATCGCGCCGAGTTCCACGCTTTGCGAAACGGTAATTGATGTGCGTGTGGATTCAGAGAAGTGCGCCACGTCCTCTGGATTGCCGCCTTGCGCCGCTGAGCCGCCCGGCACGCCGTTGGGACTCCAGTTGGCGGCCGTGTTCCAGTCACCAGAGACCGTGCCGGTCCACACGTACGCGCTTTGCGCGCACGCCAAGACAGGGCAACAAAGCGCCGCACCAAGCACAAGCCGCATGGTGGGCTCAATAAACTTGAAGTTCGTCATCGACCCACTCCGGCATGCCATGCGGAGCGATGGCATAGGGGGTTACGTCATGTCGAGGCGTCTACTGACATCCGACGGGCTTGCGCGATCTGTTGTCTATTCGAATCCGTTCGCGAAGATCCGGTCGCTGACATAGACCGGGCTGCTAATCCGTCCTGCTGATCCGTTGCCGGCGCCGCTGGAGGTATAGGCATCTGCACGCAGATAGAACGGTGTGCCGGCAACGTTGTACGGCGCGGTAAATTGCCAGCCGCTGCTGATGCGGGTCATCGTGCCGGCGCCGGTGTACGTCACGCCATTGCTCGAATGCATCAGGATGGGGGGCTGCGCCAATTCCGGGCCTGTGCCACTGCGCGTCCAGGTAACGATGACGTTGCCGCCGGAACCCTGCCCGCTGAGCTTGCTGACGGCGATACCGGCGGAGATTACACGTGCTGCATACTGGCGCGACTGGCCGTTGACGAGCGAGAAATTGCCCGTGGCGATCGTACTGCCATCGGTTTGCGACGCAAGCGCGAAGATGGTCCCGTTTGGATGGGTGGCGTCGAGGCTGAAGTTGAGATCGGCAAAACCTGTATCCAGACTGCCATCGGCATTCAGGCGCAAAAGGCCATGGCGTGCCTGGGCATCGATGACCTGAAATACTCCACCTACCAGCAACTTGCCGTCCACTTGCAGGGCAAGCGTATTGGCGGCGCCGTCATTGTGCAGGTTGGCGAAAGAAGTGATGAGAGCACCACTGCTGGACAGCTTTGATACAAGGCGAAGACTGATCGAGTCGCTGGTCGCATAGCCGCCAGGGACGTAGATGGATCCATCCGGACCGATCGCGATGCCGCCTCCGATTGGGCCGGGTGGCGTGTCGGTCGGAAACGTGGAATCGAAGCTTCCCGTGCTGGTAAAGCGCGCCAGGAATTCGTTGTACGGAGGAGTCTCCGAGCAATTTCCGATGTGGTAGAAATAGCCGCTGACCACCACGGAACCGTTCGCCTGCAAGGCCAGGCCATGCGCCTCGCTGTCGCAGATTTGCGGATCCACAAACGTGGTGTCCAAGCCTCCCGTATTCGTGAATCGGGCCAAGCGACCCCGCGACGTGGAGCCGGACAGCGCAAAGCTGCCCGCCGCTAGGATCTTGCCGTCGGGTTGTACGGCAATGGACCAGACGGTACCGTTGAGCTCCGGATCGACGAAGCCGGTATCCAGCGTGCCGTTCGAGTTCAGGCGTCCCAGATAGTGATGAGGTATTGAGTTGATCGTATCGAAAGTGCCCCCTATCACGATCTTTCCATCCGCCTGAACGGCGACCGCCTTGATCTCGCCGTTGACTGCTGAGGGTCCGATGAAATCCGGATCCAGCGATCCATCCGGTTCGAGTCGAGCAATATCGACTACCCCCGTAGTCCCGACCGTCTGGATCTGGCTGGCAATGATGATCTTGCCGTCAGGCTGCAGCGCGACCGCCTTGGGCGAGCCGCCCGGCAATGGATTGAACGGGTCGAGTGTTTGCGCCGCCGCGTCGAAAGCCGCGCCTGCAGCAATTGCCCACAGCAAAAGCCAACTCACCGAACGTGTGCCAAGAATGCGTTGCATTACCCACCTCGCAGAATCCGCCATCGCAGTGATCGCGTTCAGTAGTGGGTTACGTCATCAGGAGTCCGTCGCTGACATGCGCATTGCCCAGCCGCGTTTTAGCGCACTGCTGACGCTGGAATCGTCAGGAATTCATAGACCAAACTCAGGGTCGTCGGTGCGCGTGCGGGCGGCTAGCCATATGCTCAAAATCCCGCTGACGATTCGAGTGCGTGCTGAATGCGACGAACCATCGACATCGGACGTTGCTCGCCAATTTTTGAGGCGAGCACTTTCGAGACAATCGAAAAAGAACGCGCGCGCTCCACATCCATTCACTGCCCTATTTCGAGGCCGGTGCCTGCACATGGGTGTATTCGAAACGCTCTTCGGTACGTGATTTCCCAAACTTGCCGCCGACATCCATGTCGATGGTCTGACGCAGCGGCAGACCGTTGGATTTGGATATCCAGATCTGTCCATCAACCGAGTCGCCATCCTCGAGGCGCTGCTGCGTGCGGAACACGCTCGCCAGCTGACCATCGACGGTCTCGTCAGCCGCGGCTTGGCAAGTCATGCCTGGCGGGTTGCTGACCGCAGCCAATTCCTGCGCGGATTTTTGCGGATCGTATGGCCTGCTCTGCCACTTGCCCGCTACCTGCAGGTACATGTTTGTCCCGGTGATGATGACCTCGCTCGATTTGGGTTTCTTGTCGAATCCTGCGGTTTGGATCATGTATTGATGGTTCGGTGTCAGCGCGAGCTTCTGCAAGGCGGCCATAACCTGCGTGCAGTCCGCGGCGGCGGCGCGAGCGTGCGGCACGCCAAGCAAGCTCGCGCCAATGACGACGATCCAACCAGACAGCGAAACATGGGTAGCGCTTTTCATCATGACACTCCGGTTAAATCGCGGGATGGCTAATGTGCGCCAGCCGGCGCCTGCACGTGGGTGAACGAGTAACGCGTGGAGACGTGTGATTCGCGTCCTGCGTGCTTGCCGTCTGATTCACTTTTCAAGGGCAGGCCGCTGGAGTCAGCAATCCATATTTCCATGCGGCTCTTCTCGCTGCTCGCTGCCAGGTTTTGCTGAGCGGAATAGACCGTCGCGGACTCACCATCAAGCACTTCCTTGCGTATCAGCGCGCAGCCGGTGATGCGCAAACCGGACTCGCTAACGGAATTGCTGAGAGGGTCGGGGGATGATGCCATGAGGCTCCAGCGCCCACTACTGCCGATGTACAAGGCTGTCGTCGTCTGGATTTTCTCGTAGTGCTGATCGTTAACCGAAACGGTCTCGTGGAATGGCCTCAGCGCCGCCTTGTCCATGGCGGTGATGACCGGCTGACATGAACTATCGAGTTCCACTGACACTGCGCGTGTCTTGCTGGAAGCAGCAACGGCGACGGCCGGTGCCGAGAGCATGCTGATGAGAACAATCAGGAAGATGCTGATGCAGCAGGTGCTTGCTTCGCTTGCGGCGACCATCGCTCTGCGGATACTGAAAGAGTGATGAATCAAACGAAGTAAAGGCAGGGTGAATTTTCTGCTGGCGATCATTTTGAAATCGGGATGGTGGGCGGGGGTATCAACGGTTACGACGTTTGGCAGGACTTGCTGACATGGAATACCTGTCGCCCAATGGCCGGCGATTTCAGCGACTGCAGGCGAACCATCAAACCCATACGCGAAAATGCACGCGTTACCGATATCGCTGATCCGGTTCAATCCGATCGCGCCACCGAGGGGCTCGGTCCCGCATCCGACACGAGCAACCTCCCAGTCGGGATTCAGCCACCAGGGGCTTGCTGACGGATTGCGGATGCAAGGGATCGTCCGGCTTTGCTCCGCGCAATCTCGTCGACGTACCATGTGCGCTGACAGCGTGACCGGGCGTCGGAACAGGAATCCAGCCATGACCAGCAGTTCATCGGATGCAGCCCCGGACAAGCGCAGCTTCCGCAACGTAATGGGACGATTTCCGACCGGCGTTGCGGTCGTGACGTTTTCGCGTGATGGCGAGCCCGCAGGAATCACGGTCAACTCGTTTCTACCCGTGTCGCTGAATCCGCCGCTGGTGCTTGTGTCACTGCGCCGCGAATCGAGCGTCGTTCATCACCTCACGATCGGCGATCGCTATGGGGTCAATTTCCTTTCCGAAGCACAACAGGATCTCGCCGCACATTTTTCCGGCAAGCCGATCGTGGATCTGTATCCCGGCTTCCACCATGAGCAGGACATCCCGCTCATCGTCAACAGCCTTGCCCACATCGTTGCGCGCGTCGTCGATGTACATGCAGCGGGCGATCACTATCTGTACATCGCCGCGGTCGAGTACCTTTGGCAAGGCACCGAGGCGCAACCACTGATCTTCTACAGTGGCCGCTACAAGCAGTTGCATGCACATGATCCCTCAGCGCATCTCGATGAGGTTCTGGAGAGCTGGTAATCAGCGCGGCTGCACCGCCAAACCCCTGCGCTCCAGGGAAACTCGTGCAAAACCAGCCACGCAGTGATCCGATGCAGCGCAGCCATGCAAAGGCGAGGAACATTGCGATTGCAGACGCGAAGGCTTTTGTCGATCAATTCCTGGGTGCGAGGGGCGGATGGGATCGCAGCGAAGGGTTTGCTTTGGCAATCCACGCGCGCATTTCCTCCTCGATCACCGGCAAGGCCGATGAGGCGATGGCGAGCAGATGATCGTGGAATTCGCGGATGTCGAATTGGTCGCCGTAGGCGGCTTCCGCTTCCTTGCGCAACTGCTGGAGCTTGAGCATG
>JBDTCQ010000033.1:0-5555 GCA_039923515.1 Dokdonella sp. | reverse complement strand
AATCCCTGCATCGTCCATCCGATGAAGCCAGACTGGTCAGTGCCAACGTGCGCATCGCCTGCATTGATGCCGAACGCTGGAAGCCACACCCGATGCCCGAATTCCTGCTCCAAGAGATTTCAAAATCATGAATCATGAACTCAACGTTTTTGCCCTGATCTGGGGCGCGAGTCTGCCGGTCAAGTTGGTCCTGATCCTGCTTATCGTGTTCTCGGTGGTTTCCTGGATGATCATTTTCCGCAAGATGACCATGATCAACCGGGCGAATGCGAGTGCCAACGACTTCGAGGAGCGCTTCTGGTCAGGCTCCGATCTGGCCGGCTTGTTCAAGGATGTCACTGCCAGCGGCGAGCGCATCGGCGGCATCGAGGCAATTTTCGAATCGGGATTTCGTGAATTCGCTCGCCAGCGCCAGCGCCGCAGCGTGGATTCACGGATCTTGCTCGAAAGCGCACAGCGCGCGATGCGCGTTTCCCAATCACGTGAAGTCGAGCGCCTTGAGCAGAACCTCGAGTTCCTCGCCAATGTGGGTTCAATCAGTCCGTATGTCGGTCTGTTCGGCACCGTCTGGGGCATCATGATTGCCTTCCAGGGCTTGGCCAACGTCAAGGAAGCCACCATCGCCATGGTTGCGCCCGGTATTTCCGAGGCCTTGATCGCCACCGCGATGGGCCTGTTCGCCGCGATCCCGGCGGTCTGGGCTTACAACCGCTTCGCCACCCGTGTCGAACGTGTCGCCCTGCGCTATGAGACGTTTCTCGAGGAGTTCTCCTCGATTCTGCAGCGCCAGAGTCATGCCGATGATTAGCCCTGAGCGGTCCGCATCGACGTTGCATGCTGTGGATCACATCATCATTGATAGGAAGATCGTGGCCGGAGTCTCCTGATGCAGCAAAGTTACCGCAATCGTAAACGCCTCAAGCTGAAGGCCGAGATCAACGTCGTTCCCTATATCGACGTGATGCTTGTCCTGCTGATCATCTTCATGGTCACTGCGCCGCTGATGAACCTCGGCGTGGATATCGAGTTGCCGAAATCCAATGCGACCGCAATCCAGAATGACAAGGAACCGGTCGTTGTCAGCGTCGACAAAGATGGGGCGTACTTTCTGACCATCGGCGCAACCGCGCGCGAACCGGTTGACGAGCAGACCCTGGTCAACAAGGTTTCAGCTTTCGTGCGCCAGAATCCCCAGGTTCCCGTGATGATCGGAGGCGATGAACGCGTCGAATACGGGCGCATCTATGCGGCGATGGTGCTTTTGCAGCAAGCCGGCGCACCGAAAGTCGGACTGATGAGCCAGCCAACTCCGCCCGAAGGAAAGCGCTGATCCGCATGAAGGAGAGTCTTGCCGACAAGGCGCGCGCAGTCCTCTATTCGCTGCTGCTGCACGCATTCCTGATTGGCCTGATCGCGCTGGGTCTGTTGTGGACGACAGCCACGAGAACCGTGGTCATGCCCGGGCCAGTGATCGAGGCCAGCTTGATCGGACCGACCAGTGCGCCGAAGCCGGCATCGCGCAAATCGCAGGCGAAACCCGAACGTCCCAAACCGACGCCGCCGCCACCGAAAGTCGAGGAAGAAAAACCGAAGCCAGATGCCGCGCCGCCGCCCGAACCGCCGAAGCAGGATCTGGTCGAACAGCAACGAATTGCCGCGCTGGCCGAACAGAAGGCCGACGAGTTGAAAAAGGAGCAGGAAGAAAAGCGTCGCCGGGAGCAGATCCTGCTCGAGCAGGAGAAGCAGGAAGCGGCGCGCCAAAAGGAGCTTGAGCAAGTGCGCAAGGAGCTTGCTGCCGCCGAGAAGAAGAAGAATCTCGAGAAGGAACGTCTAAAGCAACTCCAGGACAAGCGGCTTGCCGATCAGCTGGATGCGGAAAAGCAGCGCATGGATGAGTTGCTGGAACAGGAATCAAAGGAAGCACAGACCGGCGCTGGCGGTCAGGACAACGACCTCACCGCACGTTATGCGGCAGCGATCCAGGCCGCCGTGACGCAAAACTGGAACCGGCCAGAGTCGATTCCGGCTGGTTTGCGCTGTACCTTACTGATCGTGCAAATCCCGGGCGGCGATGTTATTTCGGCCAATGTCACCTCGCCATGCAACGCCGATCCGGCAGCCAGGCTCTCAATCGAGCAGGCCGTCATGCGTGCTGCACCCTTGCCCTATCGGGGCTACGAAAAAGTTTTCAGTCGCGAAATCACGTTCAACTTCAAGTACGACGGCCAAGGATAATTCCCTGATGAACAATCGATCCCTCATCCGCCTTTCGCTAGCCCTGCTCCTGTTTGCCTTTGTCAACAGTGCCATGGGGCAGGGGCTCAGCATCGACATCACTGACGGCAGCCGCACCGCCGATCCGGTTGCGGTGGTTCCGTTTGCCTTTGAGGGTGCCGGCTTGCCGCCGGAGACCGATGTCGCGGAAATCGTGCGCGCCGATCTCGCCCGCTCAGGCAAGTTCTTCACCTTGGCCAAGCGCGACATCGTCGAGTTTCCGACGCGCGAATCAGAAGTCCAGTTCGCGACCTGGCGCTTGCTCAAGCAAAGCTACCTGGTAGTCGGCCGTGTTGCCGATGCCGGGGATGGCGCCCTCCGGGTCGAATTCGAATTGTTTGACGTGGCCCGGCAGAGTCGCATGATCGGCCTCGCCATCAGCGGCCAGCGCACGGCGATGCGCGATGTCGCCCACCAGATTGCCGATCTGATCTACGAAAAAATTCTCGGCGTGCGTGGCGCATTCTGGACCCGGATTGCCTACGTGACATCGGTAGGCCTTGGGCAAAACACCCAGTACGCGCTGATGGTTGCTGATTCGGACGGCTTCAATCCTCAGGTGGTCGTGCGTTCGCGCGAGCCACTGATGTCTCCAGCGTGGGCGCCAGATGGCCGCAAACTCGCTTATGTCTCATTCGAGCGAGGGAACTCCTCAATCTACATTCAGGATCTTTCGACCGGTTCGCGAGAATTGGTGTCGGCGCAAAAAGGTATCAATGGCGGTCCGGCTTTCTCGCCAGACGGAAGCAAACTGGCCATGAACCTCTCCTATGCTGGCAGCCCGGACATCTACATCATGGATCTGGCAACACGCAAATCCACCCGAATCACCAGTCATTTTGCCATCGACGTCGAGGCGGCCTGGATGCCGGACGGCCGCAGTCTTGTGTTTACTTCCGACCGCTCAGGTAAACCGCAGCTATACGAGGTTCCCGCTTCCGGCGGCGATGCTGCCCGTTTGACCTTCCAAGGCCAGTACAATGCCCGGGCGACGATTTGCTGCGATGGCAAGAAAATCGCCATGGCGCAGGGAACCGGAAACGTGTATCGTATAACGGTTTTTGACCGCGCAACAGGAACTTACAGCGACATTTCGCCTGGCAACGTGGACGAATCGCCGAGCTTTGCACCCAATGGCAGCATGCTGATCTACGCCGCAACCGAAGGGCCCCGCGGCGTCTTGTATGCGGTTTCCGCCGATGGACGTGTAAGGCAGCGCCTCGTGCTTGCCGATGGCGATGTGCGTGAGCCCGCCTGGGGTCCGTTTCGGCAACGTTGATCGCCGTCCTTATTAAAGAAAGACCGGATAACCGGCATGTAACTGCATATTGCAATTGTCCCAATGAATCAACCGTCATCAACATCACCGCTTTAGGGGAACACCCATGAACAACACAGCTCGTATCCTCGTCTCCGTAATGCTTGTCGCCGGTGTTGCTGCCTGCGCAAAGAAAGCCGTCAAGACCGAAAAGCCGGTCGAGCAGACTTCGACCACACAGACCACGGCAACCGACAGCAACGGTCGTTACAAGGTCGGCGACCTCGACACTGACTCGTGCCTGCGCCAGCGCGTCGTCTACTTCGACCTGGACCGTACCGAGATCAAGCCGGAATTCAGCGCGCAGATCTCCTGCCATGCCGAATACCTGCGTCAGTTCCCGAACGCCCGCGTGACTCTCGAAGGCCATGCCGACGAGCGCGGCACGCGTGAGTACAACCTCGGCCTCGGCGAGCGCCGTGGCAATGCCGTGCAAAGTGCGGTCACTGCGGCCGGTGCCTCGATGGGCCAGCTCACTGTCGTCAGCTACGGTGAAGAGCGTCCGGTCGATCGTGGCCATGACGAAGCCGCGTGGGCGAAGAATCGCCGCGTCGAGATCGTCTACACCAGCGCGAACTGATGCACCTGCTTCATTCCACTTGCGTTAAAGCCTTTGCAGCGGCGGCCCTGGTGGCCGCTGCTGTATTCGTCCTGCCGGCCCAAGCCCAGCAGCGACTCAGCCTGTCCGAGCGCGTCCAGCGTCTGGAACAGCAGTCCTCCGGCGGGGCCCAGGGCAGCGTCGATCTGGTCAACCAGATCCAGGCCCTGCAGTCGCAGGTGCAGGCTTTGCAGGGCCAGGTTGAGGAACTTCACCATCAACTCGGCGAAGCGCAACAGCGAGCCAAGGATCAGTACATCGATCTCGATTCACGCCTCGGCCGTATCGAAGGTGGGCGACCGACAGCCGCTCCAGCGCCGGCCGCGATGAACCCGAATGCCGACGAAGGCATGCAGGATATCCAGTTGGGTGTTCCTGCGACCTCCGATGTTTCGAAATCGTTGACTTCCGCGGATTCGCAGCTCGCTCCAGTCGATCAGGCCAGTGCGACCGCGTCGTCCAGCCAGGCTGGGAAGATTGCGGATGAGTTGGCATCGGTCGCTGATCCGGAAGCCGAGAAACGCAGCTATGACGAAGCGTTTTCCGCACTCAAGGATGGTCGCTATGCCGAATCGGCGCGTCGCTTCCAGGCCTTCATTGACCAGTATCCGGGCGCGGATCTGACCGGCAACGCGTATTACTGGCTGGGTGAATCCTATTACGTCACGCAGAACTATCGCGTGGCGCTGGAAACCTTCAACACCCTGTTGTCGCGATTCCCGCAGAACCAGAAAGCACCGGACGCCCTGCTCAAGACCGGCTATTGCCAGTACGAGCTGAAGCAATGGGATGCTGCCGAAGCCACCTTGAACAAGGTTGTTTCGACCTATCCGAACACCACGGTTGCGCGATTGGCGCAAGGTCGCCTGCGTGCGCTCCAGCTCGAGAATCGTCGCTGAGCCCAGTCAGGGATTCAGCGGTCGCGATGAATGCTGTGGCGCATGCTCATGACATCTCAAAACAGGCGAATTCGAGCCGACGCCTGCGTATAACCGAGATATTCCACTCCCTGCAGGGTGAGTCGGACAGTATCGGCTGGCCTACCGTTTTCGTCCGCCTGACCGGCTGTCCATTGCGCTGCGTCTGGTGTGACACCGAGTACTCGTTCCACGGCGGTGAATGGCAAGAAATCGACGACATCCTCGTGACTGTCGCGGGATTCGGCGCTCATCATGTGTGCGTGACGGGCGGTGAGCCGCTCGCGCAAAAGCGTTGCCTCGATCTGCTCGAAGCACTTTGTGACGCTGGCTACGAAGTGTCCCTGGAAACCTCCGGCGCGCTCGATATTTCAGCAGTGGATGCCCGCGTGCGACGGGTTATGGACTTGAAGCCACCCGGCTCGGGTGAAGTCTCGCGAAATCTGTG
>JBDTCQ010000032.1:0-10668 GCA_039923515.1 Dokdonella sp. | reverse complement strand
GATGCTGCGCGTCCACAAGTTGTTGATCACATCAAGGCGATTGCGAATATCGAGCAGCCAGGATCCGGAATACCATTTTTGGCTTGCGCCGCTTGCTGTTGCGCCCACCTCGATGCGGGCCGGGTTGACCGCAGCAGTCGGATCGACGCGCATCCACCCGCGACCTTCCAGCCAGACCTCCGACCAGGCATGTGCATCGGACTGGCGCACCAGCAGGTACCTTCCCAACGCGTTCCACCAGCCACCTTGATAGCCGGTGACAACGCGTGCCGGAATGCCCGCGGAGCGCATCAACACGACAAACGCCGAACTGTAGTGCTCGCAGTATCCAGCCCGCGTATCGAAGAGAAAATCATCGACTGAATTTCGCCCGAGCAAGGGCGGCGACAAGGTATAGGTGAAGCTCGCGTTGAACAGATCGAGTGCGGCCTGGACGACAGCACGGTCGTCACGACCCTCGCTGCGCCATTGCCGGACGAGGGCGAGGGTCTTGGGATTGAATCCATCGGGCAGACGCAGCGCCCGCTCACGATCGCGTGGATCGATCGATAGGGCAAGGCGATATCCAAGTACCGAACGTACCCGGTACTGGCGCAGCTGATCGATCCGATTTCGCGCATAGAGCGTGCGATCGCGGGTCATGCGACCGTTTTCGGGTGAGTCCAGGGGCACGTCGAGGGCCACCAGCCAGGGTCGATTGGTGGGTTCGAGCGTGATCTCGTAACGGGTTTCCGCGCTCGTTGCCTGGATCGCTTCCAGCGTCTGCTGCGCAGGCCAATCCTCACGAGTCCAGCTACGGCCATCGAAATCCCAGAGCACGAGGGCACGAAAATAGCGTGCCGCATTCGGCGGCACCTCGCCATCGAAATTGACGCGCAGCGCGGGTGAATCGTCGATCAGGAGATCCGTCATCGAACCGGGTGACATACGGTCATTGAGTCCGGTTCGCGCATCCTCGAACGCATCGGGCGAACCCCACAGCGGCGAACTCAAACGCGGCACGAATAGAAACGCGGCAATCGCCAATGGCAAACCGAGCCCAAGCAGGATTGCTCCTGTGCGCAGTTCGCTTGCCAGCGGGTGACGTGCCTTGAGCGGTGCAGGCTGCAGCGCGTTGAGCGTAGCCAGCAGCAGGATGAGGCTCAGGCAGACCAGCAGGGTGAATCCCATGCTCTGGTTGAACAGCAACGCGCTCATCATCACGAATGCGGCAAAGCCGAGCGCGGCACGCGCATCACGGATCTTTTCACTTTCGAGTAACTTGAGCATGAGCAGGCCGCAAGCCAGCGCGCTGCCCGGTTCGCGACCGAAGATATTGCCGTAGGCAACAATGATCGCTGAAACCAGGGCAATGACCAGCGGCACGCGGACCCAGGCGGATATCGATTTGCCGGTGCGCTTGCGAGACCACATGCGCCATGGCGCGATGACGACCAGCATCACTGAAAGCCACGGTGGCAGTTGCGGCAAATGCGGCGCTACCGCAATCAGCGCCGTCGCGGCGAGCAGATTGAACTGGCGATCGTCAAGGCGCATCGGGCATCAGCGCCAGTGCACGCAGGCAAGCGTGTCGATGTGAGTCGCCAAGGCCGGGGCCGATGCGCTGATCCGGAATAGCCAGCGTATAGCTTCGACTGGCCGCATCAGCGGCCAGAACCCATGCCGTCAGGCGCCGAATGCGCGCTTCGCCATCGAGTCCGACAAGGGCGGCGTGATCGAAGTGGAGATCGTCATCCACAAGCTGCTCTGTTTCTCGAACGAGCAGCGATTCATGGCGTGCCGATGCTTTCCAGGCGATGCGCCGTTGCGGATCACCGCTGCGGTAATCGCGCAGTCCCGAGAACTCATCGCCGTCCGCCACACTCAAGCGTTCGGATTGGCCTTGCGAGCCTTGCGGAAACGGCGGGGCGGACAATTCCGCCGCCGGGTAGACGAGGATGGCTACATCCGGATTCAGCCAACTCCAGATCACGAACAAACCCAGCGGCTGGTCAGTCCACAAACGCAACCTGCCGGGTCGCATCCAGCCACGTCGCTCCGTCGGCAGTGAAACGACAACAATCCCGGCAGCGCCCGCAGCAATCGCGAATGTGCTGTCGATGCCATTCCAGCGCATGCGCAAATTCGGGCGCGCACGTGGGGACGTGGCAAAGCGGCAACTCACCAGGGCCATGTCTCCGACGTGGCATTCCGACGCGTTGATGGCGACCAGTTCAAGTTCCGCCAGCGTGCGGAAGCCGGCGAACAGACTCATCCACGCGGCGGCGGCAAGCAGACAGGTCAGAAGCAGGGCAGGGTTGTTCGCATAGTTGAGCGCACCCAGTTGCATGACGACGAGCAGGATCGCGAAACCGATACCGAACATGCTGGGCAGCACGTAGATGCGTCGACGGTGGAGGCGGATCGGCAGCGATTCGATCGCGCGCAGCCGGGTCAATGCAGGCAATCGACGTTCGGCAATCGCCAGCACGCGCATACGCAACGATGCCGTGAGTGCGCCGGTAAAGCTCATCGCACCGCTGTCGCCTCGATCAGCCGCGAGACAATCGCCGCACGCCCGGACTGGGCGCTCGTTCCAAGATTGAGCCGATGCGTGGCGATATGGGGAAACACCGTTTGCACATCTTCGGGCACGACGTAATTACGACCGGTGAGCAGGGCCTGCGCGCGCGCGGCGGCAAGAATTGCCAGGCCGGCGCGCGGCGACAGCCCGACACGGACCTCGGCATGGGCGCGGCTTGCCTCAAGCAGGCGCTGCACATAGTCAATCAGAGCCGAACTGGCGAGCACGCCGGTCGTCGCGTTGCGCAAGGCAACAATCTGCGCAGGGTGCAGGCTGGCGGGCAGGTTCTCGAGCAACTTCCGGCGATCCATCGAAGCGAGCATGGCGCGCTCGGATTCGGCATCCGGATAGCCAAGACTCATGCGCAACATGAAACGATCCAGTTGCGAATCGGGCAGTGGATAGGTGCCCGCAAAATCAACCGGATTCTGCGTGGCAACGACGAAAAACGGTTCGGGCAGGGCGTGCGTGCGTCCATCGATCGTGACCTGGCCTTCGGCCATTGCCTCAAGCAGTGCACTTTGCGTTTTCGGCGTGGCCCGGTTGATCTCGTCGGCAAGCAGCAACTGGGTGAATACGGGTCCCGGATGGAAACGGAAATTACCGGCCTCACGTTCGTAGATGCTGACCCCGAGAATGTCTGACGGGAGCATATCGCTGGTGAACTGGACGCGCTGGAAATCCAGACCGAGGGTGACCGCCAGCGCATGGGCGAGGGTGGTCTTGCCGACACCGGGCAGATCCTCGATCAGCAGATGACCACCCGCAAGCAGGCAGACAAAAGCGAGACGCACCTCATGGCGCTTGCCGAGCAGGATGCTGTTGACCTGGGCGATGCTGCGTGCCAATGAATCGCGCAGTTCGGTATCGATCGGGCCCGGTTCAGGGTTCTTTGTGGCAGCGGAATCGGGCATGGGGTTCAGTCTGATGTTCAGCGGTGCATGAAGGCAGCTTAGCCGGAGCAGGCATGGCCGGCTATGGAATCGACATTCCCGATTCGCGCAGCAATCGGCACAACGCGATCAGGGGAAGGCCGATGAGCGCGGTCGGGTCGGTGCTTTCGATACGCTCGAACAGAGACACGCCGAGGCGCTCGACCTTGAAACTCCCGGCGCAATCGAGAGGGTAATCGATCGCCAGATAGCGTGAGATTTCCGCCGGCTCCAGCACCCTGAACACGACACGCGTGTTATCGATGGCCTCTCGGAACACCGTTTGCCCGCCTGCAGAGCCCGCGACGCAAACGGCGGTATGAAAAACGACTGCGCGCCCTGAGCATTGCATCAATTGCGCCTGTGCTCGCTCGCAGCTACCCGGTTTGCCGAGCAGAGTCCCATCAAGGTCGGCCACCTGGTCGGAACCAATGACGAGACTGGCCGGATACTTACGGGCGACTGCGCATGCCTTTTCCCTGGCCAAGCGCGTGGCTGTCGTCATCGGCGTCTCGGCGCTTCGCACGGCTTCGTCAACGGCGGGAGCGCAGGTCTCAAAATCAGCCACGATCCTGCGCAGCAGTTCGGCCCGGTAGATCGATGTGGAAGCCAGCACAAGCGGCTGCACCGCGGTACTCACCTCAACGAGCCTTCGGTCTCGGCGCTGGCTTGCAATAGTTCGACTCTGGCTTCGCCAAGCTGGGTCAACTGGACGGCGAGCTTCTGCCGCGATTGCGCGAGGGCGGTCGACGCCGCTTGCAAAGCCTCCAGCGAGGCGTCTGCGCCAAACTGCCTGAGCCACAGCCGATGCTGCAGAAGGTCATGCAGGGCCGCCTGCACCGCGGGTTCGGCAGTCAGCGTGGCGTGTGCCGACAAGCTGATCGCCGGCGGCATATGGCTGACCAGGGCCGGAATCTCGCGCAGACGGGCCCGGCATTCCTGCAATTCCCTTTCGAGCGCATCAGCATGGTCGAGTACGCTGCGCAGTTCCCTGGTTCGCGCGGCCAGTCGTCTTTCGCGAAACCAGACCACGATCACGACAGGGGCCAGCAGCAGGGCGGCGATCAGCAGATACAGGGTCAAGGTGGCTCCTCCGGCAAGGAAGCAAGTCTGCCGGTTGTGACCGCGACCGGCAAATTCTCGGGGAAAGGACTGAAATTGCCGCTCGCTTCAAGCGTTTGCAACACCTTTCCATTTGACTTTGAACAGGTGCGCACCTACCATCGCGCGCCCATGTCGACCACCTTGCCCGAAAAACTTGACCCTTGGCGCATGGTGCAGGGCAGGCGTGTGTTCGAAGGAACGCTGGCAGTGGCGCAGTTGCCCCGTCTCGTTGGATTGCTCGCCTCGGCAGAGGGCGAGGTCGCCTGCAAGATCGAGTTTGGACGCGACGAGTTTGATATCAGCTACGTCGATATCCGTGTCGAAACCAGCTTGATGATGGTTTGTCAGCGCAGCATGGTCGAGTTTTCGCAGCCGGTTCACATCAACCAGCGGCTAGGCCTGATCAGCGACGACTCCGAGGAAGCGCGGTTGCCGGAAGGCTACGATCCGCTGCTCATCGAGAACGGCGCGATCTGCTTGAAGGATGTCATCGAGGATGAGTTGATCCTCGGCTTACCCGTGGTTGCGCTGAGTCCGGGCGCGCCGCTGGAGCAGGTGCCCGTCACGGCGGGTCCCGGTCCGGAAGACGAACAGCCGCCGAATCCGTTCGCCGCGCTCGGACAGTTGAAGAATAAACATCATTGATCGCCGCGATACCGGACCGGTATCCCGCAATCGCCACCGATTCATTACAATAGTCGCTTGTCCGCAAGCACCGGTTTCATCTGGAGAGTTGTCATGGCAGTTGCCAAAAGTCGTAAATCCCCGTCCAAGCGCGGCATGCGCCGTTCGCACGATGCCCTTACTGCCAAGCAATTGGCGACCGATCCGACCTCGGGCGAAGTGCATGTGCGCCATCACATCACCAAGGATGGTTATTATCGCGGCAAGAAAGTAATCGCGACCAAGGGATCGGTTGCAGAAGCGGATTGATCTCGCGCATCCTCGGATTGCGCGGTTGATTTGCCGAAACGGCGGATGCCAAGGTATCCGCCGTTTTCATTTGCTCGGGAGAAACGGCTCTGCTTTATTCACGCATTGCGGGCACTGGCAGCTATCTGCCGGAACAGATCGTCACCAACCAGGATCTCGAAAAATTCGTCGAGACCAGTGACGAGTGGATACGCACGCGCACGGGAATCCGTGAGCGACGCAAGGCCGCGGATGGTGAAACAACCTGCGATCTCGCCTTTCATGCGGCCACCCGGGCCATGGAAGCGGCCGGGGTCGAGGCTTCCGAGCTGGACATGATCGTGCTTGGCACGACCACCCCCGACATCATCTTTCCATCCACCGCGTGCCTGCTTCAGCATCGCCTCGGCGCCAATGGCTGCGCCGCGTTCGACGTCAATGCCGCCTGTTCTGGCTTCGTCTATGCGCTGGGCGTGGCGAACGCGTTCATTCGCAGTGGGCAGGCGAAGAAAATTCTCGTGGTCGGCGCCGAAACACTCACGCGCATGCTCGACTGGAGCGATCGCGGCACCTGCGTACTGTTTGGCGATGGTGCCGGTGCCGTGGTGCTCGAAGCGTCCGAAGAGCCCGGCATCTATGCGACCCGGCTGCACGCCGATGGCGGTTACAAGCATCTGCTGTACAACCCGGTCGGTGTATCGGTCGGGTTTCGGGATGACCAGCCGAATCACGGCATCCGCGTCATGATGACCGGCAATGAAGTGTTCAAGGTGGCTGTGCGCACGCTGGATCGCATTGTCGGCGAGACGCTTGAAGCCGCCGGAATGGACGAATCCCAGATCGACTGGCTGATTCCGCATCAGGCCAACCTGCGCATCATCGAAGCCACCGCAAAGCGTCTGAAGCTGCCCATGGAGCGGGTCATCGTGACCGTCGATCGACATGGCAACACTTCGTCCGGTTCGGTGCCGCTCGCGCTTGATGAGGCGGTGCGCTCGGGCAAGGTGCAGCGCGGCCAGAATGTCCTGCTTGAAGCCTTTGGTGGCGGTTTCACCTGGGCCTCGGCCTTGCTTCGCTACTGATCCGGAACCGGTCACATGACTGCACTTGCCTTCATTTTCCCCGGACAAGGTTCGCAGAGCCTTGGCATGTTGGCCTCGTTGTCCGAGCAATACCCCGTTGTCAGGGAAACCTTTGTCGAAGCCTCCGAGGGCGCCGGCACGGATCTCTGGGCGCTGTCGCAGGGTGGCCCCGAGGAAATGCTCAATCGCACCGAATTCACCCAGCCAGCCCTGCTCGCTGCGGGAGTCGCGGTGTGGCGGGTCTGGCAGACAGTAAATGGTGCGAAGCCTGAGCATCTTGCCGGACACAGTCTTGGCGAGTACACGGCCCTGGTTGCGTCTGGCGTAATCAGCCTCGTGGATGCCGCCCATCTCGTGCGCATCCGTGGCCAGGCTATGCAGGCGGCGGCTCCGGCCGGTCTGGGTGCCATGGCGGCCGTAATCGGTGCTGAGGATTCCTTGGTCGAATCAATCTGCGCAGAAGTCTCGGGCGAGCATGTCGTGGTTCCGGCCAATTACAACTCGCCCGGCCAGATCGTCATCGGTGGTCATGCCACCGCAGTCGATGCGGCACTCGCGAAGCTTGCCGAGAATGGTGTGCGCAAGGCCGTGAAACTGGCCGTCAGCGTCCCTTCGCATACACCGCTCATGCGCGAGGCAGGCAACCGCCTCGCCGAAGCCATGGCGGCCTACACGTGGCACCAACCACAGCTTCCGGTTATCCAGAACGTCGACGCACTCGTGCACATCTCGACCGCAGCCATCCGCGATGCACTCGTGCGCCAGCTTTACCTGCCGGTGCGCTGGACTCAATGCATGCAGGCGCTGATAGACGCCGGTGTCGGCCGATATGCCGAATGCGGGCCGGGCAAGGTACTCACAGGACTGGCCAGGCGCATCGACAAGACCATCGACATGCGCCCGATCGGTACCCCGGGCGAACTCGATGACGCCCGCGAAGCCTGGGCCTGAGCCTCCCTCCCATCAGATCAGACGAGGAATGCCGATGACTGCATCGCTTGCAGGTGAAATCGCCCTGGTGACCGGCGCGAGCCGTGGAATTGGTGCGGCGATCGCCGAAGAACTGGCCGCGCGTGGTGCGAGGGTCATCGGTACCGCGACCAGCGAAAGTGGCGCGCAGGCCATTGGCGAGCGCCTGGCAGAACGGGGTGGTGCAGGGCGGGTGCTTGATGTCTGCGACAGCGCGGCGGTCGAAACGATGCTGGCATCGATTGCCGCGGACTTCGGCGCAATCACGATCCTGGTCAACAATGCCGGCATCACCCGGGACCAGTTGCTGCTGCGCATGAAGGACGAGGACTGGCAGGCCATCCTCGATACCAATCTCAGTTCGGTGTTCCGCACCTCGAAGGCCGTTTTGCGCGGGATGATGAAGGCGCGCAAGGGCCGCATCATCAGCATCGCTTCGGTGATCGGCTCGACCGGCAATGCCGGGCAATCCAACTACGCGGCGGCCAAGGCCGGAATCATCGCGTTTTCGAAATCGATTGCCCGTGAAATTGGCTCGCGCGGGATCACGGTCAATGTCGTCGCGCCCGGGTTCATCGATACCGATATGACCCGCGCGCTGCCCGAGGAGCAACGCAACGCCTTGCTGGGGCAAATCGCGCTGCAGCGATTGGGCGAGCCGGAGGACATCGCCCAAGCGGTCGCCTTTCTGGCCTCGCCAGCCGCCGCCTACATCACCGGCGAAACCCTGCATGTCAACGGTGGTATGTACATGGCCTGAGAAGGCAGGCACAGACCGACATTAGCGTCGGGCTGGCGACTGTCGACACGTTCCACTACAATCCGCGGCGCTTCGCAGGCAATCCGCCTGTGTGGCGGAAGCCCAGGTCAAGTTGTTGTCCGCCGGCACTCCGCATTCCGAATCACACCAAAAGATCCCATCGGGAGACAAGATACTCATGAGCACTATCGAAGAACGCGTCAAGAAAATCGTCGTCGAGCAGTTGGGCGTAAAAGAAGATGAAGTCACGCCGAATGCGTCGTTCGTTGACGATCTGGGCGCCGACTCACTGGATACCGTCGAGCTGGTAATGGCGCTCGAAGAGGAGTTCGAGTGCGAGATCCCCGATGAGGATGCCGAGAAGATCACCACCGTCCAGCAGGCGGTCGACTACGTCAAGGCACACGTCAAGTCCTGATGCTTGGCGGTGGCAGCATTCTCGCTGCCCTGAATGCGGATGCCCGGTTGCCATTGCGCAGTACTGATTGGCATCCGCTTCGACGAGCCAAACGATTCACCAAGCTGCGCCCTCGAGGCGCAGCTTTCATTTTCGGAACAGGGAACGCTACGCCGGCGTATGTTGGCGGCGGCATTCTCCGCAATACGGAAACTCGGACATGAGCAAGCGTCGCGTCGTCGTTACCGGCATGGGCATTGTCAGCCCGGTCGGCAATGATCTGGCCACCGCCTGGGACAACATCACCGCAGGTCGCAGCGGGATCGGGCCACTCACCAATTTCGACGCTTCCGCGTTCACGACGCGCATCGCGGGCGAAGTCCGGAATTTTGATCCCAGCGCATGGATAGCGCCGAAAGATGTCAAGAAGATGGATTCCTTCATCCATTACGGCGTCGCCGCAGGGCTGATGGCCTTGCAGGATGCCGGGCTGGAAATTACCGAAGCCAATGCGGAGCGCACCGGCACCCTGATCGGTTCGGGTATTGGCGGTATTTCGGGAATCGAAAAGACCACGCTCGCCTTGAATGAAGGCGGTCCGCGCAAGGTGTCGCCGTTCTACGTGCCCTCGACCATCATCAACATGGTTGCTGGTCACCTGTCGATCATGACCGGTACCAAGGGGCCCAATTTCTCGGCGGTTTCTGCCTGCGCCACCTCGAACCACAGCATTGGCATGGCCATGCGCCTGATCCAGTACGGCGATGCCGACATCATGATTGCCGGTGGCGCCGAATATGCCAGCGTGCCCACCGCGGTCGGCGGATTCTGCTCGATGAAGGCGATGTCGACCCGCAACGATGATCCGCAACGGGCAAGCCGGCCGTGGGATGCCGATCGTGACGGCTTCGTTCTGGGCGATGGCGCCGGGATCCTGATTCTTGAAGAATATGAATCCGCCAAGGCGCGCGGCGCCCGCATCTATTGCGAACTGGCCGGCAGCGGTGCGAGCAGCGATGCGTTCCATATGACCGCGCCCAGCGACACCGGTGAAGGCCCGGCCCGCTGCATGGCGCTGGCAATGAAGGATGCCGGCATCAATCCCGACCAGGTCGAGTACCTCAACGCGCATGGCACCTCAACGCCACTGGGTGATCTCGCTGAAACGCTGGCCCTCAAACGCGCGCTCGGTGATCACGCCTACAAGACCATGGTCAGTTCGACGAAATCGATGACCGGGCATCTGCTCGGCGCCGCTGGCGGTGTCGAGGCCATCTTCACGATCCTCGCCTTGCATCACGGGATCATTCCGCCGACGATCAATCTTGATAATCCGGGCGAAGGCTGCGATCTCGACTACGTGCCGAATGTCGCCCGCGAGAAAAAAATCTCGGTCGCCGTATCCAATGGATTCGGTTTCGGTGGCACCAACGGCACCCTGGTATTTCGTCGACTCTGAGTCCGCTCGACGTGCCGTCAATGATTCCGGCGACGCGCGTTCTCGCCGGTGAGTTCGATCTGCTCGCCCTGGCGGCCATGCGACCCGATCGCTATCCCGGCCTGCTCGAAAGTGTCGCGCATGGCACCTCATCGGCACGCTTTGATGTCCTCGCGGCGTTTCCGCAGGAATCATTCCGGCTCGATGCGGATGGCCATGTGCGCGATGGCAAGGGCCTCGCGATCGGCAAGCGCTTTGTCGATGTTCTTGATCAGAGTTGGCTCACCGCGCAATCCGGATCAGTGGCGTGCTCCGATCAGCTCCCGTTTCATGGCGGCTGGTTTATCTATCTCGGTTACGAACTGGCCGGCGAGATTGAACCGCGCCTGCGCTTGCCAATGCCCGAGAGCCGCTTGCCGGTTGCGCTGGCCCTGCGCTGTCCGGTCGCGGTCATCGTTGACCATGTCGTAGGCATCACCACTTTGATCGCCGAGCCTCGCTTCGAGCCCAT
>JBDTCQ010000031.1:0-5576 GCA_039923515.1 Dokdonella sp. | reverse complement strand
GAACTCGGTATCGCCGATATCGAGACTGCGATCGCCGCCCCGGCGGTCAAGGAGCAGCTGCGCGCGAATACCGACCAAGCAATCGCGGCGGGGGTGTTCGGCGTGCCGACGATTCTTCTGGGTGATCGTCTGATATGGGGCAACGACGCGACGTCAATGTTGGAAAAGATGCTGGTCGATCCAGATTATTTCGAGCGCGGGGAATATCTGCGCCTTGCGAGCTTGCCAAGCGCCGCGGAACGCTCACGCTGAGCGTGTGGTCGATCGCTGAACGTGTCCACGCCCTGAACAGTTTTTAGCGCACACAGATTCCGTTCACGTTCCAACCGCTCCAATACGCGGCGTGGCGCCCGGGCCGTTGCGAATGCTCCCAGGCGAGCCGCTCACGAATTGGAGAACAACACGATGAAATCTGTATTGCTCGTTTCCACCCTGGCCGCAATCCTTGGCCTGAGCGCCTGCAACCAGCAGGACTCGGCAGTCGAGTCACAACAAAAGGTTGAAAAGGCGCGTCAACAGGCTGGCGAAGATCTCGCCAAGGCGCAGCAGGATGCGGCCAAGCAATCCGCCGAGGCCCAACAGAAACTCGATGCCGCCCGCGAAGCGGCGCGCGCTGATGTTGCCAATGCTGATGCAAAGGCAAATGAGAAGATCAATGCTGCGACCGACGAGGCAATGAATACGGCCAATGAAGCCAAGGGGGATGTCGCTGATGTCCGCGCCGACACAATCAACACGCAGGCCAAGGCTGACTATGACGTCGCCATTGCGAAGGCTGATGCCGATCTGAAGGTGGCGCTGGAGAAGTGTGACGCATTGCCGTCGGGCCAGTCTGGCGCTTGCAAGGATCAGGCAAATGCGTCCCAGGACATCGCAAAAGCCAACGCCAAACGCGCACTTGATGATGCGCAAGCCGTGGCCAAAGACACCAAACGCTAAGTCCAGCCAGCGTTGGTCAGAGGTATCCAAGGGCGACTTCGGTCGCCCTTGTTCTATTCAAGCCGCGCAACGGCTTATGCTTGGGTAATGCGATATTCTTGTCTGACGCTTGTTGCCTTGATGTTTGCCGCGCACTGGAGTAATCCGGCCCAGGCGACTTCGATCTATCGGTGCGTCGGTGCTGACGGCGTCTTCAAGTTTCAGGACGCGCCGTGTCAAAGTGGTGAAAGCAGTCGCAGGATCGAGTTGCCGGATGCGCCGACAGCCCCGATGGTTGAGGCGCCAACATCTGATCCCAACGAGCCGGCTGCAAAGTCGCCTGCAGTCGCGCAACGCGAACCCGCCGCCGCGATCGAATCCGATATTGGTGCAACACTGTGCACGCGTGCGGATGGCAGCCGCTATCTGAGTGACAGCGGGCATGGGCATCAGCAAGCGGTTCCGATTGGCATGCTCGGCATTCCCGGTGATTCGCTGGCCGGCGCGTATGCGGGTCGCGATGGTATTGGCGTTTCGGCACCCGGTTTGCGCGAGCCGCCTGTGGACCGTTCGCGCCATGGCCAACTTGGTGGGATGTATACCTGGGTCGAGGATCCCTGCGTTCAAATCAATGCGGTGCGATTGTGCGGATTTCTGGGTGACCGCATCAGCGATGCCGAACGTCGCTTGCGCTTCGCGTTCAGTGACACCAGCGCGCAGGTTCGACAAGAACTTGATTCATTGCGTCAACGTGCTCGGCAATGCCCTCGCTGACTTGCGCTGAACTTTACAATCCCAGAGCGAACGGTTGTTGAGGTGCATGACGCCGTTCGAGATCGAGCAGGTACTTTTTAGCGTTCAGACCACCACCGTAACCGGTCAGTGATCCATTTGCGCCGATCACGCGATGGCAGGGCACGATGATCGACAGGGGATTTGCACCATTGGCCAGACCGACTGCACGACTCGCCGTCGGCTTGCCGATGCGCCGAGCGAGTTCGCCGTAGCTGATGGTCGTCGCATAGGGAATTGTGCAAAGAGCCTTCCAGACACGTAGCTGGAATTCGGTGCCGTGTGGGTCAAGCGGCAAGTCAAATTCGGTCAGTTCGCCTGAAAAATAGGCGGAAAACTGCTGTTTCGCCTGCCCAAACGCTTTCGGATCGTGCGTCCATTCGGCTGGAACCGATAGCGAATCCTGAGACTCCGGAAGGCCAATAAAGCTCAATTTTTCGCCATCGCCAGCCAGAATGATCGGCCCGATCGGTGTTTCGATGCGGTCGTAGACCATCGACTTGTCTTGCGTTTTCATTGATTGTCTCTCCATAAGAGGTGCTGGCCACGAATGCGAGGGGCAGAAATCCCCAGCCACCGCTCGTCAAAAAATAAACTGTCAGAAGCTTGAAAATTCATTTTCCGCTTGCCTTCCTCACTCTGAATCACCCGGAGCTGCGCCAAAGCAACATCACCGCATAAGCGCGCCAAGGTCGCCAGGCTTCGGCGATTGATTCCATGGCACGTTCAGTGATGGGAGTTCCATCCCCGGCGATCTTGCGCAAGACCAAATCGCCGGCTGGGAATGCATTCGGATGCGAGTGGGCGCGCATGGCAATGTACTGTGCCGTCCACATGCCGATACCTCGCAGCGCACACAATCGCGTCACGGCTTCCTCAAGGGTTTGCTGCGCGGAAAAATCAATACAGCCATCGATGCAAGCCTGGGCCAGACCGCGAATTGTCTCCGCGCGGGCGCGGGTCAGGCCGATCGTTTCCAGTGGCGCGCCGGCAAGCGCGTCTGGCGTTGGAAACAGCGCACCGAGTCCGGCCGCCGCGCTGGCCTGAAACGGCGTGCCGAAGCGTTCGACGATGCGCGTCGCGAGCGTACGTGCGGCAGCCACCGAGATCTGCTGACCCAACACGGCACGCACGCCAAGCTCGAAACCATCCCAGGCGCCGGGCAGGCGTTGTCCGGGCCAGCGTTTTACCAGCGGCCGCAACCCTCGATCGCGCCCTAGCGTCTGCATGATCGTCAGCGGATCGGCGTCGACATCAAACATGCGCCGCACCCGGTTGACCAATTGGCCGAGATGGATCGGACGCACATCGTGCACGCGCAATCGCAATGCGCTATCGCCATCAATCGAAGAGACAGTGAGCCATCCCGGTTCGCCATCGATGATGATGCTGCGCCGGTAGCCGTGTTCGTCGGCCGCCTCGACACCCGGGATTTCACGGCGTGCGTAGAACGCGAGCAGTCCCTTGAAATCGTAGGGCGCACGATACGGCAGACGCAACTCGATCGCATTGTCGGCTTGGGGGCGACCTTGGCCACGCCGGAACTCGCGTGGCGGCTTCGCGTACGCATCGACAAAAGCCGCGTTGAAGCGACGCAGGCTCGTATAACCTGCCGCAGACGCGACTGCGGTGATGGGCAGTCCGGTTTCGCTGAGCAACTGCTTGGCAAACAGCAGCCGCCGCGTCGCCGCTACATCGAGCGGACTGGCGCCGAGTTCCTGATCGAACAGGCGGCGCAGGTGACGCGCGCCAACGCCGATGCGTGCCGCGAGATCGGTTACCGATTGACCATCGAGCGCCCCTTGTTCGATCAGGCGCAAGGCCGCACCCACCAGGTCGCTGCTCGCGCGATGCAGTGGCGAACCCGGCGCCGCCTCGGGTCGGCAACGCAGGCAGGGTCGATAGCCAGCGGCGGCCGCGGCGGCGGCGCTCGCGTAGTAGCTGATGTTGGAGGGTTTCGGCGTTGGCGCCGGACACACCGGGCGGCAGTAGATGCCGGTCGTCTTCACTGCCGTGAAGAACAAGCCGTCAAAGCGCGCGTCGCGAGTCAGCCTTGCTTGTTCGCAGGTCGCTGAATCGAGTGTCGCAGGGGAGTTTTCAATTTGCACGCATGCAATCTAGCAGGGATGACCATGCCGGACTCGCCATTTTCGGACATCAATGCGCGGGTGAGTCAGAAACCGTAGCGCAGGAATCCGCCATCCACGGCAATGCACTCACCGCTGATGTAGGAGGCAGCCGGCAGGCACAGGAAGGCGATCGCGGCGGCGACTTCCTCGGGCTCGCCGATGCGTTTCATTGGCGTGCGTTCGAGCACTTCTTCGAGATAGTCGGGATCGGCAAGCGCGGGTTCCGAGCGTTGCGTGCGGATGTACCACGGTGCGACCGCGTTGACGCGAATGCCGTCCTCGGCCCATTCGGTGGCGAGGTTAAGGGTTAGTTGGTGCAGGGCGGCCTTGCTCATGCCGTACGGTGAACCAGTACGCACGGAAATCAGTCCGGATACCGAGCCGACATTGACGATGCCGGCATTCGCATGTTGAACGAGTTGCGGGTGTGCGAGCCGGCACATTTCAAACGCCGAAAATACGTTCGTGTCGATGATGCGGCGATATTCGCTTTCCGCGTAATCGAGCGTCGGCTTTGGTGTATTCATGCCGACGTTGTTGATCAGCAGGGAGAGATCAAGTCCGAGATCGGCGATGAAGTCGAAAACCTCAAGACGCTGTTCGTGCTCGCCGACATCGGCGGCAAACGCGCGCAGCGTGTTGCGCGGGAATTCCTCGGCGAGTTCGTCGCGGACTTTTTCGAGGTACACATCGTCACGCGCAACAAGGACGATATCGGCACCGAGTCCTGCCAGTTCGCGTGCCGTGGCCAAGCCGATGCCGCGGCTCGCCCCGGTCACCAGGGCCACTTGTCCATCGAGTCGCCAGCGAGATGCGTTCATCGCTAGCCCCGACTATTCATGAATACGCGTGATGATCGCGCAGGGCCTTGGATTCACACGGCTTTTCGCGATTGAGGCAATAGCGGACGTTATTGCCGAATGAGGGAAATGTCGTGTGGATTCACGGGACAAGTGAGGGCGCGTGTTTTTCATGAGTCATCCGGGCTAATGCTTGTCCGTATCGAGCTGGCGCGTCAGACTGGGATTCCGCGTCAAGCCCGGCATTCGATCGAGGTCATCATGTTACGACAAACCCTGCAACTCGCCGCGAGTCTTTGCGCGGTCACTCTGCTGGTCGCATGCTCGTCGCATTCATCCGAGGCCGACAGCGGCGCCGCCGCGTCACCTGCGGATCAGCCAGCCGCTGCCGAGGCGCGCAAGCCGACCGTTTTCGACGATCAGCTCAAGGCGCTCGACAAGGCCAAGTCCGTCGAGCAGACCCTGCAAAAGGCGCAAGCAGATCGGGACAAGAAGATGGACGAGCAGGACGGCGGCTGATTGCCGCCCCGACTACCGCAATCAGTTCAGCCTGCACGAGCAATGCGCGACAACGCCGAAGCGGTTGCCGCCAAGTTCGTTGAGCAGGTTCAACGTATGCTTGATCTCATCGTTGGCGAACACGCGGGTCGGCAACGACGCCAGACCAGACCAGCGACCGAAACTGACGGCCGCTTCGCTGTTGCCCAATGACAACGCAAGACGCTCCCAGGTGCTTAGTTCAGGATCTACATAGCGCGTGTGGTAGTTCTCGCCGAGATTGCCGCGCACGGCGGCGGCGCTGATTGCATCGTGCAGTCCGCCAAGCTTGTCGACGAGGCCGCGCTCCTTCGCTTGCGATCCGCTCCAGACCCGACCCTGGGCAATCTCCTCGATCTGCGCCGGCGTCTTGCCACGCGCCGAGGCGACCTTGCCGATG
>JBDTCQ010000030.1:0-8016 GCA_039923515.1 Dokdonella sp. | reverse complement strand
GTTTCAACCACTTCGGCCCAGCCGGGCACGATGCGCGTCGACTACACGCACAGCGGCAACGCGTTGCAGGATATCTACAGCCTGGACAAGGTCGTCAAGGAGCCGCTGACGTGGCCGGGCAATCTCGACCAGCGCATCGACACGTTGAATCGCGGCGCCTATTTCTTTGAGGTTGTCGATCCTGTATCAGGCGAAATTCTGTACTCACGCGGCTTCAGTTCAATCTTCGGCGAATGGCGAACCACAGCCGAAGCGCGCCAACAGAATCGCAGCTTCAGCGAATCACTGCGTTTTCCGATGCCGGACAAACCGGTACGGATTCGCCTCTACGATCGTGACGATCGCAACGCGTTTTCGATGGTATGGACAGTCGATGTGGATCCCGCCAGCACCGATGTGCGCTCGGCGCAAGAACCGCTGGCCTCTCCGCTTGTGGCAATCCGCAAGAACGGCAAGCCGCAGGACAAGGTTGATCTGCTGATTCTGGGCGACGGCTATACCGAAGGCGAGCGAAAGAAATTCATCGTCGATGCGCGGCGTCTGAGCGATGCGCTGTTTGCGGTATCGCCGTACAAGGAGCGCGCGAAGGATTTCAATGTCTGGGCACTGATGGCGGCCGCGCCGCAATCCGGCATCGCGCGACCCTCCAGCGGAATGCATCGATGGACTCCGCTGGGCACACGCTACGATGCTTTTGGCAGTGAGCGCTATGTACTGACCTTCGAGAACCAGGCTTTGCGCGAACTCGCGCAGAACGCGCCGTACGAGTTCATCGAAATCCTCGTGAACAACGAGACTTACGGCGGCGGCGGCATCTATGGCCTTTACAGCACCGCAGCGGCGCAGAGCGAATGGGCGCCGTATTTGTTCGTCCACGAATTCGGTCATCACTTTGCCGGGCTGGCTGATGAGTACTACACCTCGCCGGTAAGCTATGAAACCGGCAGCAGCGAACGCCGCGAGCCTTGGGAACCCAACGTCACGGCCCTGCATGATCCGGCCAAGCTGAAATGGCGTGATCGCGTACAAAGTGATAGGCCGCTGCCGACACCGTGGCCCAAGGCAGCGTTTGAAAAGCATCAGCGCGAGTACCAGGCAATCCGCGCAAAACTGCGCAGCGATCAGCGTCCCGAGTCCGAGATGAACGCTCTATTCCATCGCGAACAAGCGACGGATGACGAACTGTTCATGTCCTCGGACAAGAAGACCCGGGTCGGCGCGTTCGAAGGGGCCAATTACGAGGCCACGGGCTACTACCGCCCGCAAATAAACTGCGTGATGTTCACCCGCACCAGTCAATTCTGCCGCGTTTGCAGTGATGCGATCGAATCGGTGATCGATCTGTACGCCTCGCCGAATGGGCGTCCGCGCGGGGCGGATAAATAGTTTGAGATCAGCTTGCAACTCCTTGGCTTCTCGTTTTTGTCGAAGCGGGAGCCGCAAGACAGATCCAACCACTATCAGAACTATTGAGAGATTTTCCATGCGAATGTTTGCATTGGCTGTACTGGCCGCAGTGCTGGGAATTGCCGGCTGCGCCAAGAAAGATGTCAATGTTCCGGTAGCACCGAGCGGTGAAACGGCGAAGGCGGACTCGTCGCTGGCCTATGAGCATGCGGTGTCGTTATCGGTCCCGCGGGATGTGCTCGAGGAACGCATGAATGCCGTGCGCGAAGCGTGTGCCGATGATCGATTCGGCCACTGCAACTTGCTGCGCTTTGAGGAATCGAGTGGAAACTACCCTCGCGGAATGATCGTGGTTCGTATCGAGCCTGCCGGTGTCGAACCTCTGGTCGGCCTGGCCAGCAAGGATGGCCAGATTGGCTCGCGACAGACACATGCGGAAGATCTTGCCGAGGTCGTCGCCGACAACGCACGCCAGACGGAACAACTTGAGGCCCAACGCGACAAGCTGGTCGAGTTTCAGGATCGAAAGGATCTGGCCGTAGGCGACATGATTTCCCTGGCGCATGAACTGGCGTCGGTTGAATCGCAATTGACCGAGCTCAGCCGAACTTCGGCGCGTTTGCAACAGCGTATTGATACCAATCTGCTCACGCTCGATTTGAGCACCCAGGAGAGCGCGTCCCGCTGGTCAAGCGTTGGCGGGGCCTTCTCGGATTTCCTGGATTCTCTTGTCGATGGCACCTCGGAGGTGGTCGGAATGATCGCGTTCGGACTGCCCTTTCTGCTCGTGCTGTTTCCACTCGCACTCGCCTGGCGCTGGTTGTGGCGTCGCGCAACAAGGAAGTCCCGCGCCTCGATGCAGCAATGACAATCAAGCATTGTGCTGAACAAGATTGCTGCTCTTGGGTGGGCCATGCGCTATCGTGAATCCACCCTTCACCGAACGGCGGATACGCGGATGCAGCGCACAGCCTTGCCCATAGGCATCTCCATTCTGACTTGCCTGATTTCGGCATCCAGCGTGATCGCAGGGGCAGCAAACCCGCCAACGGAAATGCCAGCCGTCGAAGAGGCAACAGTGTCTGATCTGGCCGCCCGCATGCAGCGCGGTGAGCTCAGCTCACACGATCTGGTCAAGCAATATCTCGATCGTATTGCCACAATCGACCGATCGGGGCCGGCGATCAATTCGATCATCGAACTCAACCCCGATGCGCTGGCCATTGCCGACGCGCTCGATGCCGAGCGCAAGAGTGGCAAGATCCGGGGCCCTCTGCATGGCATCCCTGTTTTGATCAAGGACAATATCGAGACCGCCGATGGCATGCATACGACGGCAGGTTCATTGGCCCTCGCCGATTCCATTGCCGTGAAGGATTCGACTGTCGCCGCAAAACTGCGCGCAGTCGGTGCGGTGATTCTGGGCAAGACCAATCTGAGCGAATGGGCCAACTTCCGCTCGACCCATTCGAGCAGCGGCTGGAGCGGTCGTGGCGGGCAGACGAAAAATCCTTACGCACTGGATCGCAACCCGTGCGGCTCAAGTTCGGGCACGGGCGCGGCCATCGCGGCGAGTCTGGCAACGATTGGCATTGGTACCGAGACGGACGGTTCCATCGTCTGCCCGTCGGCAACCAATGGTCTTGTTGGCATCAAGCCAAACGTGGGCCTGGTCAGCCGCGCCGGCATCATTCCGCTCTCGCACAGCCAGGATACCGCCGGGCCGATGACGCGCAGCGTTCGCGATGCGGCGATCCTGCTCAACGCGCTGGTCGGTAGCGATGCACGTGATCCAGCGACGAACGATGCTGACAAGCAACGAGTCGACTACACAAAATCGCTCGATGCCAATGGCCTCAAGGGCGTGCGCATCGGCATCGTGCGCCAGTTCGCCGGATTCAGTCCTGAAGTTGACGCGGTGTTCGAACGCAACATCACCGTGCTGAAGGCGGCTGGTGCGATCATTGTCGATCCGGTTGAAATTCCGAATCACGACAGCTATGGAGACGATGAAACGACTGTGCTCGAGTACGAGTTCAAGCACGATCTGGATATGTATCTGGCTGGCTTGCCCGCTTCCGCCAAAGCACCGGCATCACTCGCCGAGCTGATTGCATTCAACAAGCGCGAAAATGCGCGTGAGATGCCGTGGTTTGGTCAGGAATTGCTCGAGCGCTCGCAAGCGCGTGGGCCGTTGACCGATCAAGCCTATCGCGATGCCTTACAGCGTTCGAAATCACTCGCTGGCGAACAAGGCATTGACGCCGCACTCAAGGCAAACACGCTCGACGCGCTGGTCGCACCCACCGGCGGTCCGGCCTGGGTGACCGACTGGATCAACGGCGATCATTTTTCCGGCGGCAGCTCGACACCTTCGGCGGTTTCAGGCTATCCGGCGATCACGGTTCCAGCCGGCTTCGTACACGGTCTTCCAATTGGCCTCAGCTTCTTCGCCGGTGCCTGGAGCGAACCCAAGCTGATCAAGTTTGCCTACGCCTTCGAGCAAGCCACGCAGGCACGCAAACCGCCGCAATATCGCAGTCATGTGCAGATGCCACAACCCTGATCACGGCGCGAACGCGCGATGATTTCGTGGGAGTGACTTCAGTCACGATGCGTTTGTCTGATTCGTGAAATATGGCATCGCGGCTGAAGCCGCTCCCACGAACTGCTCCGGGAAATTTCGCCGGAGTGACGTCAGCCGCTCCGCCTCAATGTTGCCGAAGCGATTGAACTCTTGATCGAAAACCCCGCACGATTTCACGATGACGGGAAAAAAGAAGGAGTCGGCCGATAAGCCGGGTTTTGTCGTGGGCAGCCATTCCTCTGGATCCTGCGTCGCCGCAGGATTCAAGCAACCAACCCGGGAGCGACGCGGGCCGCGCCATAGCTCCCCTATTTGGTCTTGCTCCAGGTGGGGTTTGCCGTGCCATGCGGCGTTAGCCCCGCACGCGGTGTGCTCTTACCACACCGTTTCACCCTTACCACGCACATCTTGCGATGCCGTTCGGCGGTTTGTTTTCTGTTGCACTTTCCGTCGACTCACGTCGCCCAGGCGTTACCTGGCACCTTGCCCTGCGGAGCCCGGACTTTCCTCGCCGTGTCGAAACACGTCGCGACTGCCTGGCCGACTCCAGCGCGCATTCTATCGGGTTTGCCGAGGCGTCTGTCGGACTTTGCTCGGCCCGATTGTGGATGGCCGCGACGGGCGAAGTCCGAAGGACCGTCAAGGATCGGCGCACTTCATGCGATCACTCGATATCCGGATTGCGGACTTTCATGGCGTGGTCATGCCCTTTGTGCGGTGTTCACTGCCGGACAACGACTGCCCGAAAGTGAACACTCGATCGAATGAAAACCACCGCAGAGCGTGATTTCGCGCCATCTGTTCCCTGGCATGGTGATTGCTGACGTCTTCCGCGATGTGCTGGAAATCGAGGGAATGAATAAAGATTACAACTGATCGAGACACCGATCGCCCTGTTCGCGCATCAATGCTCGGCGAATGAGGGGAATTTCCTCGCCGAGCGGCATCAAGACAACCGTGACCAGCAAGACAGCCCCCACCAAGGATCAACAATGCAACCAGGAATCTGGATCGGCGAACTCCTTCATGCCGTGCGTCGACTCAAAGGAGCGCCAGGATTCTCGATCACGATCGTCGGCATGCTCGGTCTCGCAATCGGCGCGATGGCTGGCTTGTTCTGCGTGGTCAATACGGTTCTGCTGAAACCGCTGCCGTTCAACGATCCTGATCGACTGGTCTATATCGCCGCGACTGCGCCGCGCTCCGAGATGCCAGGCGAGTTCGGCGTCGCGCCCGAGTTCTACCTGCAATATGGCGAGCAATCGAAGTTGCTCGAAGACGTTGCCATCTACTACACCGGCACATCAACGCTGAGGACGAAGGATCGCGTGGAACGCATCCGCATGGGTTTTTCGACCAACTCCGTATATTCGACCCTCGGGGTGCAGCCGATCCTCGGGCGGCTGCCGGTGAAGGAGGACGAATCGCTCGTCGTTGTGCTCAGCGATTCGTTGTGGAACGCCTGGTTCGGCCGCGACCCTTCGGTGATTGGTCGCACGATCCATGCATCCGGCAAGGATCGAACGGTCGTCGGTGTCATGGGACCCGAATTCCGATTTCCAACCGACGATACGATGCTGTGGATTCCGTCACCCATCGAGCCGAAGGAAATCGAGAAGGGTGGCGATTTCGGCTGGGACATGGTGGGCCGACTTGCGCCGGCGGCAACTTCAGCGGGCCTGACTCGCGAACTGAACACGCTGGCCCGACGCCTGTCCGATCGCTTTGGTGGCTCGGCGAGTTATGAACTCACGATCGAACAACACCAGGCCGTAGTTCGGCCGCTGGAAGAGCAACTACTCGGCGCCGCCTCGCGCCCGTTGTGGATCCTGCTTGCGGCAGCGGCGATCGTGCTGCTGATCGCCTGCGCGAACGTCGCCAACCTGCTGCTGGTCCGCGTCGATGGACGTCATCGGGAAATGGCCATGCGTCGCGCGCTCGGCGCGACTCGTGGAGAACTCATGCGCACGCAAGTCGCTGAGCTTTTTGTGATTGCCTTGTCGGCTGGAATCGTCGCGATCGCGCTTGCCGCGATCAGCCTGCCGGCCTTCCTGCGAGCGGTACCTTCGGGAATCCCCCGGATTGATCTGGTCTCCCTCGATGCGCCAACGGTTCTCTTTACCCTCGCAATCGAGATCGTGGCCGCCCTGCTTTGCGGCTTCCTCCCAGCCTTGCGTGGTTCGAAACCGAACCTCGCGCGCTTGCGTGATGGTGGCCGTGGCATGACGCGTCAACGTCACTGGCTACGCGACGGGCTCGTCATTGCGCAAACCGCGTTGGCGCTGGTTCTGTTGATCGGTTCGGGCTTGCTCGTGCGTAGTGCGTATGCGCTCTGGAACACCCCACCGGGCTACAACACCGAAAATATTTTCACCTTCCAGTTTGCCCCGGATCGGCCGACTCTCAAGAATGGAAATGACTACGCGCAGTTCGATTTGGCTTTTCTCGATCGCCTGGCTGCGCTGCCCGGCGTGCAATCGGTTGGCCTGGTCGAGAATGTGCCGTTGAACGAGGGCACTGCAACGATGCGGGTGCGTACCGAGGCATCGAACAGGGATGGCGGCGAAGGCACCCTGCTCAATTTCAACTACACCGCGGGTGACTATTTCAAGACGATGCAGATCGCCATGCTCGAAGGTCGCCCGTTCAATACGGACGATCATGGCAGCGCGCGCGGCAACGTGATCCTCAGCCGCAGCGCGGCCGAACGATTGTTTCCAGCACAGGACGCGCTTGGCAAAACATTGCAGCGCGAAGGCCAAACGGCGAAGGAGGTCGTCGTCGGTGTCGTCGACGATGTCATGCAGGATGGATTCCGAGATAAGCCACAGCCTGCGGTCTACTTTCCACTGGTCGACACGACGGTCGATGGCGGACGGGGGATTTCCTCACCGGCCTATTTGATCAAGACCGCGCGCGCCGAAACAATCGCGCCGGAAGTGCGCGCACTGGTGCGTGAAGTTGCGCCGGAAGCGCCGATGTATCGCGCTTTCACCCTGTCCGGATTGGCCAAGGACTCGATGGCACAACTCTCGTTCACCGTGCTCACACTCGGTATCACCGCCGGCTTGTCGCTGTTGCTCGGCGCGATCGGCCTGTATGGCGTGCTCTCCTATATCGTCAACGAACGTACTCGCGAGATTGGTGTGCGCATGGCACTTGGTGCGCGGGCAGCGCAGGTTCGCGGCATGGTCGTAGCGCATGGTGCACGGGTGGTCGGTATCGGCGTGGTCATCGGCATCGTCGCTGCGTTGATGTTCACGCGCGTGCTCAGCAGTCTGCTGTTCGGCGTGCAACCCGTCGATGCGATGACGTTCGCAATGATGTCGCTCGCAATGATCCTGGTCGGCTTGATGGCGAGCTATCTGCCCGCGCGACACGCGTCAAATCTGGATCCGGTGGAAGCGCTGCGCAAGGAATAGCAGCGGCAATATCGCAGGAGCCCCTTCAGGGGCGAGCGTTCCGGCGACACCATATGCAAAAGGCTCGCCCGTGAACGGGCTCCTACAGGGGCACGCCAATCTTGTAGGAGCCCCTTCAGGGGCGAGCCTTCCGGCGACACCATATGCAAAAGGCTCGCCCGTGAACGGACTCCGACAGGGGGGCGCCTATCTTGTAGGAGCCCCTTCAGGGGCGAGCGTTCCGGCGACACCATATGCAAAAAGCTCGCCCGTGAACGGGCTCCTACATAAAATGTGTACCTTTGTCGTCCTTGGATCTCGTTGCTCTCCTCAGCCCTTTTCGCTGGCAAGGAATTTCGCCAACGCGTCGGCATCGTAGAGCGGCAACGAGCAGCGCCGATCGGTGCAGACAAAGGCGGCGGGTTTCTTTACTGGCGGATATTGGACGTCGGGATTCGGCAATGGTCCGGCGGCGCGATCCCACCAGTCGATGCGCTTGTACCATTCCGGCAAGTGCTGAAGCGCGACGAAAAGTTCGCGGGATTTCGGATCATCCTTCGCTCCCACGACCGTCAAATGCAGCGGCGGACGAGCGAGTTCGTTGTCGATCAACAGGAGGCC
>JBDTCQ010000029.1:0-8958 GCA_039923515.1 Dokdonella sp. | reverse complement strand
GGTCTTGTAGCTCAGTGGTACCTCGCTGCCGCCGAGTTGGGTGGCGCGTTGATCGGCCGCTGCCGCGTGTTGCCGCCATTCACTGCCGCGCTCGGCGGTCAGTTCGAGCAGGTCGATGATTGTGTTGCGCGTGGCATTCACTCGGGTCGCGTAGTCCTTCCAGGAATGCGTTTCAACGAGGATGCCGAAGCGGTTGCGTAACGGCATGTAGCCATGTGAAAAACGCGGTTGCGGCACGCCATCCTCAAAGCCCGAGGCCGGATCGTCGTCGTTGACAAACGAGGGATAGAAGGCCAGCGGCAGTGACCCCTGTTTGGCGAGCATGTCGACCACGGCGGTGCGCAAGGCCAAACCGGCCTGGCGCAATTCGGGATCGCCCGAATAGACTGGTTCGACATTGATCGAGATGTCGTGCTCGAACTTGGCCCCGTCGGTGACATGCAGGTCGACCAGGGCGATCGGGTCCCAGGCATTCATCAGGGAAAGCATGGCGCGCATTTCGGGCGCGTCGGCCTTGACGTAGTCGCGGTTAAGATTGAAATTCTGCGCGGTTGCGCGCCAGCCCATTTCTTCCGGTCCGCGCTGGTTGGGTCGGTTCCAGGCCTTGAATCGCTCATGGCCGTCGACGTTGAATACCGGTACAAAGATCCACACGAGCTTGTCCAGCGTTTTCTTCGCGGCGCGGCCATCGAGTATCTCGCGCAGAGCCAGAAACCCGGCATCCTTGCCATCGATCTCGCCGGCATGGATACCGCCCTGCATCAACACCACCGGCAGTTTGCGCGCGAAGGCTGCATCGGCACTGAGGGTGCCACTGCGCGAGACGACCAAGGCCTGCATAGGCCGTCCTTCCGGGGTCTTGCCGAATTCGGTGCAGCGCACGGCATCGGGATACTTCGCGGCAAATGCGGCGCACAGGCGGATCACTTCGTCATAGTGGCCGGTGCGCTTGAAGCCGGATTGTTCGGCGACGGTTGCGAGCGGGTTGGCTGCGGCGATGGCGCAGGGCAAGACCAGCAGGGCAAGCAGGGTGGTAAATACGATATGCATCATTGAGGGTTGCCGTTGGAAGATCCTGCCGATGTTAGCGCAGGCCTGCCGCGATGGATTCGGTTGAGGGGTACTTCGTTACACCCGTCATGTCGAATTTCCCGGACATCTCAAATGATCGCGGCAGAAGTCGTTGGGTTGTTCACGGACGACCCCGCGCTTGGCCGATGCCATGACGCAGGCCAGCTGAAACGGGTCTGATTTCCCGATGCGATTGACACCCTTGGCCGTTGGCTTGCTCCTTCCCGTCACGTGACTTTCCGCACGCGCCAAATCACGGGATTCCGGGTCTAGTGATGAGTCTGAACGTCCGAGGCCCGGTTGACATGGCCCTCCCAAGAGAAATACGATTCATCTCGTAGGTTCTTTGGCCGACGTTTCAGGCAACGCGCCCGCAGTTCCGTACAGCCCGCTCCCGCAACCAATCGTTGAACGATCGCAAGCCGGGGCATCATAAATTTTGGAGTTCAACATGTTTCGTGCAATTTCATTGGTCGCCCTGGTTCTGATGCTGGTCGCTTCGCCCTTGTTCGCCAAGCAAAAGGCGCAGGAAAATGTGGTCATCGCTGACAGCGCCGACAAGTTCGCCGTGCTCGTTGAGAAGATCCGCAGCCAGATGGCAACCGGTCAGCGCTATGAATTCCTCAGCCCAGCCGACCGCAAGCTGGTCAACCAGTCCCTCGACAAAATGGGCGCCCTGCTCGATGCCAGTGGCTCGGTGCAGGCCATGACCAAGGATGACCGTACCCGCTTGTTCAATGAGCAGGAGAAAGCCAACGGTATCCTCGCCAAGAACGCCGATGATCGCCTGATCTGCACACGCGTGGCTCCGACCGGATCTCACCGTCCGGTAACCGAATGCAAGACCTATCGCGAATCGGAAGAAATTCGCAAGAATTCGCAAACGCAACTCAGGGAAATGACGAGATTCAACGGCAATCCGACTCAGTAAAGCGGATTGTTTGTCTTGCCGTCGCTTGACGGCTGAGCTGCAAGCAAAAGCCGTAGCAGATGCTGCGGCTTTTTTGTGCGTTTTTTTTCTTGAAAATGAAGCCCGATGTCGTGAACGCGGCCAGTCTGGACGTTTATTGATCTCGCCGTACAGCATGCGCGTCAGATCGTTGCCAGTGGTTTTCTGGCCATTGAATCGATGAATTCCCTGCGGTGATTCTCCGCCAGTACCGCCTTCGCGTGTTCATGGCGGCAATCACCGTGTTGCCGTATCCGCAATGGTGCCGCCACTACGACTTCTGGCGCTGGGCGCTTGCCGCCAATCCAAGGCGCTTGCTTCCGCGCCCCAAGAAATGTCCAAGCCGCGGCGGCAATGGCGCTGAGGGGGACGTTGCACCAAATCTCGGCAGCCTGTTTCATTCGAGCGTCTGCAGGTGTGCCGCATTCGATGCCGCGCTCCACATCGGAGTACGTCGCAGCGAATCCGGTGTCTGGGCCGATCATTCCGCCAGCGTTGGCCAAGGGATCCGGATCTTCCAGAGATTGCCGTTTTCGGAATCGCAGCCAGTTGACGTGTCTACGTTTTATGTCGTACGATTACCGTCGTAGTTCATTCTTTCGGCTGATCTGGCGGCGCATCCTCAGCCTTGTTCAGGCCGCTCCCGTGGCACCTCATCGAAGGGCATCAAAAATCCGGAGTTCAACATGACTCGTGCAATGTCGTTTCTCGCCTTGATCATTGTCCTGTTTTCCTTTCCCCTGCCGGCCAGGCAAGCGTCCGATGAAAATGTGATTGCTGCCGATACCGCCGACACGTTCGTTGTGCTCGTCGATAAGATCCGCGGCCAGATGGCAACGGGGCAGCGCTATGAATTCCTGAGCAAAAACGACCGCAACCTGGTTGACGGATCGCTTGACAAGATGAGCGTGCTGCTCAACGCCAGCGGTTCAGTAGACGCCATGTCGAAGGCTGAACGCATCAGTCTGTTCAACGAACAGGAGAGAGCCAACGGCATTCTTGCGAGGAATGCCGATGATCGAATCATCTGCACGCGCGAGGCGCCCATCGGTTCGCACCGGCCGACGACCACTTGCAAGACCTACCGTGAGATCGAGGAGCTTCGCAAAAGCACACAATTGCAGCTCAGGGATATGACGAAATTTCGCGACAATCCATTCCCGAACCAATGATGTTTCATCCGGCTGTCGATCGCCGGCCGTTTTGCAAGGAAAAGCCGCCGTTCACGCTGCGGCTTTTCGTTTGGCCACATCAGCGCAATGTTGAATGTTGCGGAATCACGATCGCGGTTGGCTTGATATCCTCGTTCTCGGGTAGCTGCGCCTCCCTGCGGATTGGCTGGATACACTGCGGCGCTCGCCAGCGCGCATCGGTCAACTCTGGCGCGATGAAGGGTCTGGCTGACAGATGGCATCAAGCGGCCCCGGATTGCCAGTCAACCTCAATGCCAGCGGCCATCGCGGCAGAGAGAAGCAGAGTCGCCGGATTTCGGAGTATGGTCACCTGATTGTGGCCACGCCTTGGGGAATCCGCACGTGCCTGCGCAAAAACGGGATCGGCTAAAATTTTGCTTCGCTGGCTTGCTGTTGGCGAGTTCGTTTGCCTTCGACGTGCATGCCCAGTCCGTTGATCCGGCGCAGTTGAACGGCCTCGAATGGCGGCTGCTCGGCCCGTTTCGCGGTGGCTGGGGAACCATGGCGGCGGGCATCCCTGATCAGCTCGATACGTTTTACTTTGGTGCAGCCGGTGGTGGAGTCTGGAAAACCACCGATGCCGGGGCGACCTGGCAGGCGAAGTCGAACGGACTCGCCGACGCGGCGATAGGCGCGATTGCGATCGCGGCTTCAGATCCGAAGGTCATCTATGCCGGCAGCGGCCACCCGGAGCCGCGCTACGACATCCAGTCCGGCAACGGCTTGTACAAGTCGGTCGATGGCGGCGAGCACTGGCAATACGCTGGACTGCGCGAGACACGCTACATCGGCGCGATTCTGATCGATCAACACAATCCCGATGTCGTTCTGGTCGGCGCGCTCGGCCACTGGTTCGGGCCGAGTCCCGAGCGCGGTGTATTCCGCAGCACCGATGGTGGCAAGTCGTGGAAGAAGACGCTGTATGTCGACGAACAGTCCGGCGTGGTCGATCTCGCCATCGACCCAGCACAACCGAACCATGTGTATGCCGCATCGTGGACGGCACGCAACTGGCCCTGGCTGAGCTATTTCACCCCAATCGAAGGCGAGGGTAGCGCGATCTGGCATTCCTCCGATTCGGGGCAGACCTGGAAACGTCTGGGCGGTGAGGGTTGGCCAAGCGGCAAGCTTGGTCGAATCGGCTTGGGCGTAGCCCATCTCGTCAATGGTGCCACGCGAATCTATGCCTCGATTGATTCGATCGCACGCGCTGGCCTCTATCGCTCCGACGATGGCGGCGCGCACTGGCAACGGATCAACGATGCCAGTGCGGTGGCGACCTGGTATGAGAGCCGCTTGACTGTCGCCCCGGATGATCCCGACACGCTCTACACGGTCGGTCAGTCCATGCATAAATCCACCGATGCCGGATTGAGCTTCACGATCATCAAGGGCGCACCGGGCGGCGACGACTACCACCACCTCTGGATCAATCCAGAGCATCCCGAACGCATGGTCACTGCCAGCGACCAAGGCACCGTGGTCAGCGTCAATGGCGGCAAGAGCTGGAGCGACTGGTACAACCAGCCGACGGGCCAGTTCTATCATCTGGCCACCGACAAGCGCTTTCCTTACTGGATCTATTCCGGACAGCAGGATTCCGGCACGGTTCGCATCGCCAGTCGCAGCGACTATGGCGCGATCAGCTTCCGCGACTGGCATCCGGTGGGTGGCGACGAGCGTGATTTCGACATCCCGGATCCGGAAGATCCGAATATCGTTTTCGGTTCCGGACTCGGCGGACGCATCTCGCGCTGGAACGCGCAAACCGGCGAAGTGCAGAATGTATCACCATGGCCGGTATCGAGTTACGGCGCACGTGGCAGCGAGGTTAAGTATCGCTACACCTGGTTTACGCCAATCGCGTTCTCGGCACAGCCGCCTTACGCTCTGTTTTCGGGTTCACAGGTGTTGTTCCGTTCGCTCGATCGGGGCCAGAGTTGGAAGGTCATCAGCCCCGATCTGAGCGGGGCGAAAGGTGCGCCGAAGGATTGCACGGGCGATGTGCCGATCAATCGCGCCAGTGCCTGTGGATTCGGGGTGATCTACGCCATTTCGCCCTCTCCACACGACAACAACGAAATATGGATCGGCACCGACAACGGCCGCGTGCAGCTCACCCGCGATGGCGGTGTGAGTTGGAACGAGATCACGCCGAAAGGCTTGCCGGACTGGGCCAAAATCAGTTCGCTTGATCTCTCCGCGCTTGATGCCGGCACCGCGTATGCGGCGATCGACAATCATCGCCAAGATGACTTCCAGCCCTGGGTGCTGCGCACACGCGATTACGGCAAGAGCTGGACCAAGATCAGCCAGGGTCTTCCCGAAGGGCGTTACGTGAGTGTCGTGCGCGCCGATCCAAAGCGGCGCGGACTACTGTTTGCCGGCACCGACAACGGTGTATTCGTCTCGTTCGACGATGGTGGGCATTGGCAGCCATTGCAACGCAATCTGCCGGTGGCTTGGGTGCGCGATCTTCTCGTGCATGACAACGACCTGATCGCGGCCACCCAGGGCCGTGCCATCTGGGTGCTTGATGATCTCGGTCCCTTGCGCCAGATCGACGCGGCCAAGCCACTACAGGAAGCCCGTCTGTTTACGCCATCACCCGCCTATCGCGTACGCCGCGATCAAAACAAGGACACGCCGCGACCGGCGGAAACCGCACTCGGCACCAATCCACCGGCTGGCGCGCTCATCGACTATGTCTTGGCGCAACCGGCACGCGAAGTCAGCATCGAGATCCGCGATGCAAACGGTACCCTGCTGCGCCGCTTTGCCAGCAACGACACAAAGCCTGAGCCGAATGCAAAGCCATATTTCTCCAAGTCTTGGTTGCAACCAAAGGCGCTGCCTGGCACCGAAGCCGGTGCGCATCGCTTTGTCTGGAACCTGCGCCTGGCCCGACCAAAGGCGGTCAAGTACGACTATTCGATCGCCGCCGTACTTGGCGAATCAACCCCGCTGGTTCCGGAAGGGGCGCTCGCGCTGCCAGGCGATTACGAGGTTGCCCTTTTGGTCGATGGCAAGGAAAAGAAACAGGCTTTGACGATCAGGGCCGATCCGCGCGTGTCGACGTCTGCCGCTGATCTGGCCAAGACGTTTGCGTTCTCGAATGCGATTGATGTCGAACTGGAAAGATCGTGGCAGGCGCATGGCGAGGTCGACACCGTGCATAAGCAGCTCGGCTCGTTGACCAGCAGCAAGGAAGGAAAAATCACCGATGCGCTGAAAGCATCGATCGCCGGTTTCGACAAGCAACTCGAACCCTTGCTCGCTGACCGTGGCCATGACGTACCCGCACTGGCCACGATCAACGACGTGCTGGCTTCGCTCGCCACCGATGTCGACGGCGCCGATCGCTTGCCGACCGCCGTGCAGGAAACCCTGCTGGCCGACTATCGGGTTAGTCTCGATCATTCGCTGGATGTCTGGAAGCAATTGCGCGAAATTGATTTGGCTGCGCTCAATACGCAGATCGTCGCCGCCGGCATGTCGCCCATCGAGGTTCCGCTGGCTCAGGCAATCAGACTGGGTGGCGAAGCCGAATCGAAGGATCTTCCCTGAGTATCTGCGAGGATATACGCCATCAGCATGCACCTGCCTCATGATTTTTCTTATCGACAAGGAACCACGCGATGACCATCCTGATTCTCGGCTTGCTGATCTTGCTCGGCATCCATTCCGTGCGGATTTTCGCCGACGATTTTCGCAGCCGCATGATTGCCAAGCTCGGCAAGAATGGTTGGAAGGGGCTTTACGCCGTGGTTTCCATCGCGGGATTTGTGCTGGTTGTCTATGGCTTTGGTCTCGCCCGTCAGCAGCCGATGTCACTCTACGTGCCGCCGCTTGCGCTGCGACACGCCAATTCGCTGTTCACGCTGCTCGCCTTTGTCCTTGTCGTCGGCACCTACGTGCCGCGCAATCATTTGAAGGCCTGGCTCGGTCATCCGATGCTGGCCGGCGTCAAGCTCTGGGCTCTCGGTCATCTGCTCGCGACCGGTTTCCTGCATGACGTCGTCCTGTTCGGCACGTTCCTGGTCTGGGCCATCGTGTTGTTCGCCGTGTCACGTCGGCGCGATCGCCGCGCTGGCATTCGCTATGCGCAAGGAACCGTCCTCGGCGATGTGCTGTCCGCCGTTATCGGCGTGGCTGCGTGGGCTGGTTTTGCGTTCTGGGCCCACCTGCACTGGATCGGTGTCAGCCCGCTCGGTTGAGTAACGGTCGGCGGCGCACCCTACGCATTCGTTCTCGAGGTGATCATGCTGGCCCAAAGATTCCATTCGAGGTGTGAATGATCGTGCCCTGCATTTTCTGCAGTCACGGCGAAGTGGTTGGCCTCATGCAAGGTGCCGAATAAGGCTAAAATCGCCTGCATGTCCCTGCTTGCAAATAACCCGGCCACGAATGCGTGGTTGCTTTCCGTTGCGCCGATGATGGACTGGACTGATCGGCACTGCCGCTACTTCCATCGCCTGCTGTCGCCGAATGCGCGGCTTTACACCGAAATGGTGACTTCGCCGGCGTTGATCCATGGCGATCACGAGCGCCTGCTTGGATTCGATCGATTGGAACATCCGCTGGCGCTGCAGATCGGTGGTTCCGACCCACACGAGCTGGCCGAGGCGGCACGCATCGGCGAGCAGTTCGGCTACGACGAAATCAACCTCAATGTCGGCTGTCCGTCCGATCGCGTGCAGTCCGGGCGCTTTGGCGCCTGCCTGATGCGCGAGCCCTTGCTGGTCGCGGACTGTTTCGACGCGATGCGTGATGCGGTATCGGTTCCGGTCACGGTCAAATGTCGGCTCGGTGTGGATGACCAGGATGAATACGCAGATCTTCAGCACTTCATCGAGACCGTCAGTGCAAGAGGCTGCAAGGTCTTCGCAGTACACGCGCGCAAGGCCTGGCTCAAAGGCCTTTCGCCAAAGGAAAATCGGGATGTCCCACCACTCAACTATGAACGTGTGTATCAATTGAAGCGGGATTTTCCAGCGCTTGAGATCATCATCAACGGCGGCATCGAGCGCGTGGCAGATGTGCAGAAACATTTGCAGCACGTTGATGGCGCCATGCTCGGCCGTGTGGCGTATCACGAGCCGTATAGACTGGCTGAGCTCGAACAGGTGCTCTACGGCACGCCTCTGCCGGTGCGGGAGGAAGTGATCGGGAAGATGCGCCCGTATGTCGAGGCGCATCTGACCTCGGGTGGCAAGCTCCAGCACATCAGTCGGCATATGCTGGGCCTGTTCCAGGGGTTGCCCGGCGCACGCGCCTGGCGACGATACCTCAGCGAAAAAGCGCACCGTGACGATGCCGATTTTTCGATCATCGAGGAAGCCCTTTCAGCTTGCCTCAGTCAGCGCCGCCTCCCCGCGGTCTGATCGGAGCGGGCTGTGAGCCGGATTCCCTCCATTTCACGCATAGCGCTCTGGCAAATGAGCCGAAAGCGGGTATTGCGGCAGCGCAGCAAACTGCGTTTGTAGATCAATACCGGAACGTTAAGCTCGTGTTATCTTTGCCGGCGTCGCTTTGCCGTCGGAACCTTTTCGCACTACCGGGGAGTACAGGAATGAAAAAGTTAATTGCAACTGCTGTGGCAATCGGATTGGTCAGCATGGCTGGCAGCGCGTTTGCGATCACCGACAACGAGGCCAACGCCAGCCTTCCCTTCAGTTTCTCCAATCCAGGTGCGCGCGCACTCGGCATGGGTGGTGCATTCCTCGGTCTTGCCGATGACGCATC
>JBDTCQ010000028.1:0-17585 GCA_039923515.1 Dokdonella sp. | reverse complement strand
CGGCACACTATCCCAACAACATCGCTGCCGACTTCAAGAGCACCGTCCGCCGAATCGGCTGCGACGCCACGGGGAGCTTTCGCTTCGACGGCGTTCCTGCTGGCACCTGGTACGTCTTTTCCAACGTCATCTCTCGCCCCGCGGGTGCGGCAGCCCCCCAAGGCGGTGCACTCATGCAGCGCATTACTGTCGCCGAGGGCGCGCCGGTGAGCGTCCTGCTCTCTCCCTGAAATAGGCACATAGCCGCACGCCGTCAACCCCGGGGTCGGCTTCAGACTGAGTGCAGCCGCTCAGGGTTGGCAGGTGAACGACAGCGCTGGCCGAAACCGGTCGCACGATCGTCAGTAAGGCGGATGACCGCTGCGGCTGGCTGACCGGTCACTCGCGTAGCTCAGCCGACGCGTTGCGCCGCGAATGCGTCCTACTGCCCTTAACGACCGGCGGAGCCCGACCCATAGGTGAAGTTGACCGGCGCGGCCAACAGAAGCATCGAAGGCGTGTATAGCCCGTCACAATCAAGTCTCGAGCTCCGTTTGCTCGATATGCCTTCGATTAATCATGGATAAATGCGTGCTGCGGCAGCAGGTGCTGGAACGGCTCGCCAAAGACCTGCTGCAAGCCGAACAGGCAGTGCGGGCGGCCCACGAAGCGGCGACTCACGAAGAAAACATAGCCGAAAACAGATACGACACCTTGGAACTCGAAGCCGCTTACCTGGCCACCGGCCAAGCTCGTCGTGCCGAAGCCATCCGCCAAGCGATGGCCAATTGGCGCAAATTCCGCCCGAGCCCCCACGACGCCAGCAAAGGTATACAGCTCGGCGCGCTGGTCTGCCTAGTCGATTCCGACGACAGGCATCAACTGCTGTTTTTTGGCCCGGATGGGGGCAGCATGAAGTTGGTCAGCGGTGCTCAGCTCGTTCAGGTCATCAGCAGCAAAGCCCCTTTGGGCAGGGCCATGTTGGGTAAATGCGAGGGCGATGAGGTGTCGATACAAAAAGGCATCGCCGTGGAGGCCATCGCGTCGCCGCTGGCCACACCGACTCGGTGGGCAGCGATGCTTACAACCAGAAGCTTTCGGAGCGTCGCGCCCAGATCGTCTATGACTATCTGACCTCGCACGGCGTCAACTCCAGCCAGATCTCGGGCGTCAAGGGTTTTGGTGAGAGCAAGCCGATTGATACGAACGACACCAAGGAAGGCCGTGCGCGCAACCGCCGCACTGAGCTTGCAGTTGACGGTCAGTAAGCGACCAGCAACATCGTTCAAGTGACATAAAAAAGCCCGGCGCAAGCCGGGCTTTTTCTTGTTTCAAATCCAGATAAAACCAAAGCTGTCCAAGCGGAGCGGTCGACGGTTTCCTTGTCGAGGGAGCTCAGCGTGCCAGGGCGGGCGTCAGCTGCGGCGCGATGGTCTTGATCATTGCGTCGACCACCCTGTGGCCACCGGCCAGCAGGTTGCCACTTTCCGGAATCCCCTCGCGACCGACGAAATCGCAATAGCGTCCGCCTGCCTCACGCACGAGCAGGCAGCCCGCCACCATGTCCCAGGGTTTCAGGCCAATCTCGTAGTAGCCATCGATGCGACCGTTGGCGACGTAAGCGAGATCCAGCGCGGCCGAGCCTGTTCGACGAATATCCTCGGCCTGGCCGAGCAGTGCACGGGTCATTTCGATCTGAGCATCAAGATGGGCGCGCTGGCGAAATGGGAAGCCGGTGGTCAGCAATGCCCCATCGAGATCATTGCGCGCACTCGTGCGAATACGTCGATCATTCAGATAGGCGCCGTCGCCGCGGCTCGCCGTGAACAGTTCGTCGCGCAGAGGATCGTAGACGACCCCATGCATGGGTTCACCGTTCTCGAGCATGCCGATTGAGACACAGAAATGCGGAAAGCCGCGCAGATAGTTGTGTGTTCCATCGAGCGGATCGATGACCCATACATGCTTGCCCTTGCCTTGCGCGCCCGATTCCTCGGCGAGAATCGCGTGGCCGGGGAATGCCCGCTTCAGCTCGCGTATGATTTCGGCTTCGGCGGCGCGATCCACTTCCGAGGCAAAGTCCATGCGTTGTTTCTCGACAATGGCGAGACTGTCGATGCGGTTCATGTAGCGCAGAATGATCTGGCCTGCGGCACGCGCGGCGCGCACCGCCACATTTACGGCGGGTCTGGGCATGTTGGTTCCGTCGGAAGTGGACTTAAAAAGAGCAACGCACTGCGATCGGGTCGCGTGCGGCGCGGAAGGGTATCAAATCTGGCGAGGCGCCGACAGACGCAATGCGAAAACCTGAGGGATGAACGGCTTTGACTGATGCTTTGGAAAATCCGACAGAACAGTCGCGCGTGCGCTTCGTGTTGGCCAGGACTTCGCACCCCGGCAATATCGGAAGTGCCGCCCGGGCCATTCGTACGATGGGTTTTCACCAACTTTCACTGGTGTCACCTGCTGAGTTTCCGCATATTCAAGCGCACATGATGGCTGCCGGCGCCGACGACGTGCTCGCGTCGGCTGCCCGCTTTGGTTCCCTGCAGGAAGCCGTCGGCGATTGCAGCCTCGTACTGGGCGCCACCGCGCGCTTGCGTGGCGTCGCTCTTGAGGAGTTGACCCCGCCCATGGCAGCGTGTCGCGTGCTTGATGCGCTGGCACAGGGGCGCACGGTTGCAATCGTCTTCGGCAATGAGCAATCCGGTCTGAGCAATGAAGAGATCAAGCTTTGCCATGCCGCCGTGCATATTCCGAGCGATCCGACCTATTCGTCCTTGAATCTGTCCCAGGCTGTGCAGGTCGTCGCCTATGAACTGCGTATGGCGTTTCTTGCCGGAATTCCCTCGCGACAGGGCAACACCGATCCACCCTCGACGTTAGCCGAATTCGAGGGGTTCTTCGAGCACCTGGCGAGGACTCTGCACGACATCGACTTCCACAAGGGGCGCTCCGATCGCACGGTCATGCAGCGATTGCGCCGCCTGTTTCTGCGTGCTGCACCCGATCAGCGCGAATTGCGCGTACTGCGCGGCATCCTTGCCGATGTCCAGCGCATGGCCAGCCTCGCCCGGCGCGACTGAGCGAGGGTTGGTGAGGTCTGAACCGGGAATGAAATGGAAGCAATGTTGTAACATGCGCCGTCCGCTGCCCCGGGATTCGTGGTTGCAGCCCGGGAAACCACCCTTCAGCCCGTATCGGAGCGACCGCATGTTTTCGTTGCAGACCATCTTTGGCAAGGGTGACAAGTTTTATGGCTTGCTCGAAGCGAGTGCGGAGGCTGCCCTGCTGAGTGCGCGGTCGCTCGGCACGATGCTTTCAGACGGCGCCCAGACTCCGGCCCTGGACGGGTTCCGGATGGCACGCCGGCGTGAGAAGGATCTGTTCGCGCAGATCAATCTGGAGCTGGTCAACACCTTCGTGACCGCGCTGGAGCGTGAAGACATTGAGGCACTGGCCGGCGCCCTGTACAAGATCCCGAAAACCGTCGAGAAATTCGCCGAACGGCATGCGCTGTTTGCCGATCGCCTGATCGACGTGGATTACAGTTCGCAAGCAGCGATGCTCGAGCGCGCCTGTGAAGTCATCGTCAAGATGGTTGGCGAGTTGCGCGGTGGATTCAAGCTTGATGTGATGCATGGTCTCAATGAGCGCATGCAGTCGATCGAATCCGAGGCGGATCGGCTGCTGCTCGATCTCTATCGCCAGTTGTTTTCAAATGGTGCCGATGCGGCCCAATTGATGGTGCGCAGGGATCTGTTCGAGCTGCTTGAGAAGGCGATCGATCGCTGCCGCGATGCAGGCAATGTGATCTATCACATTGCCTTGAAAAACTCCTGATCGAACTGGCGAGGATTCTCCGTGACTGTGAGTCTTAGTCTGGTTCTGCTCGTCGTCCTGGTTGCGCTCGTTTTCGAGTACATCAACGGCTTCCACGATACCGCGAACTCGATTGCGACCGTGGTCGCGACCAAGGTGCTGAGTCCTGGTCAGGCGGTGGCGCTGGCCGCATTCACGAACCTGATCGGTGCGCTCTGGGGTACTGCCGTTGCCAAGACCATCGCCTCGGGTCTGATCGACGTCGGCATTGTCTCGGTGACCCCGCAGGTTCTGATCTGCGCGCTGCTGGGCGCGGTGATCTGGGATCTGATCACCTGGTGGTGGGGTTTGCCATCCAGCTCGTCGCATGCCCTTGTCGGCGGCTTGTGCGGGGCGGCGCTGGCCGCGACGCAGAACAACTGGTCCTCGATCATCTGGTGGCAAGGCGGTGAGCACTGGTGGCAGGGCAAAGGTCTGCTGCCTAAAGTTGTCCTGCCGATGTTCAGTTCACCGTTTCTCGGCTTCATACTCGGCTTCGCGATGATGGGCTTGCTGTTTGCGATCACCAGTTGGCTCGGCTCGCAAACCGGCGGCCTGCAGAAGTTTGGTCGTCCGCGTTTTCTCAACGGGTTCTTCGGCAAGATGCAGATGATCTCGGCCAGCGCGATGGGCCTGTCCCACGGCATGAACGATGCACAGAAAACGATGGGCATCATTGCCCTAGCGCTGGTCGGTGCGACGTCGGCCGGCACCATGGACGGTCTGCCCGATTGGCTCTCGTTCTTGCGCATCCAGGAAGATGCAAGCCATGAATTTTCGATTGCACTCTGGATCAAGGTGCTGTGTGCCGTGACCATGGCCGCGGGTACCGCAATGGGTGGCTGGCGCATCATCCGCACGCTCGGCCACAAGCTGGTCAAGCTTCATCCGGTCAATGGCGTTGCCGCAGAAACCGCGTCGGCAGCCGTGATCATCGCCGCTTCGCATTTCGGCATTCCGGTATCGACCACGCACAATATCTCCGCGGCGATCATGGGCGTCGGTGCGGCCAAGCGCTTTTCGGCTATCCGCTGGACCGTGGTTGAGCGCATGGTCTGGGCCTGGCTGTTGACGATTCCGATCACCGGCGTGCTTGCCTGGCTACTCGTGCGCGTGCTGCAGGTTTTTAATCTCGCTTGAGGCGCCAACTAGAACGAATCGCCACCAGTGGAGATGGCTTGCTCGAGGCGATCGCCGAGATGGCCGAGTTCCTTGATCACGCGGTCCAGCTCATCACCCTGCAGCACTGAGTAAGGGCGGTTTTCGATCAGATGAAGGTACGGCGACCCGTCGAGATCGCTGATCGCGAGAAAGCCTGTGCGCTGTTCCCAGTTGAAGCGCAGGCAGCGCGTGGCATTGACGCCGGTGGCGGGTCCGATTGGCGTCGAAACGCGCAGATATTTGAGCCCATCATCGCCTTCCATTTCTGCCAGGTAAATGCCTTGATGGCGATCATCGGCAAGGGTCAGGTCGAAACTGATCAGGTACGGATCGTTTGTGCGCAAGGTGTGCAGGTTGCTGACATGGGAGCGGATCTGTTCAAAGCTCTGCACGGTATTCTCCTCGGTTCGCGTCATCAACATGCTAGCCCGGACTACCCATGAATGACACACGCACTTTCTTGTTCGTTGCATCCACTCGTCATTCCTCTGATTTGGCGATCGGATCCCCTATCGCCCCAATCGCGATACGTCGCGTGCATCCACCGTTCTGCGTGAAAATCGTGCGCATCCATCGGTAGTCCGAGCGTCGCTTGGCAATGAAGTCCGTGAAAATCCCCGTCGACTGCCCCCATCCGGAAATCTGCCGGGTGATCAAGTCGATCCCGCGCGGTCGCGTTGCCAGCTACGGCGAGATCGCGGCGCGGGCAGGGTTGCCGCGACGAGCGCGTCTGGTTGGTCACGTGTTGCGTGAAGCGGGTGAGAATGTTGCCTTGCCTTGGCATCGGGTCGTGCGTGTGGATGGTTGCCTGGCGTTTGTGCCAGGCAGTGTCGAGTTCATCGAGCAGCGGCGTCGTTTGTCGGCCGAAGGCGTCGAGGTGAAAGGTCGCCGGGTCGACATTCGGCGCTTTGGCTGGCAACGTGACCTCGATGCTGAGCTATGGGCACCCGCAAATGCTTGAATCCTGCCGAAGCTGCCACGATTTGGGCGGATCTGTGTCGAATCTTTCCGAATTCAGGAATCCGAATGCCCATTGATCTGCCGCCGGTCACCCGTGCGCTTTTGATTGCGAACGTCGCGATCTTCCTGCTGCAGCAGGTTTACCCTGATCCGATGATCGCCCATTTCGCGCTTTGGCCGATTGGCACTGAACTCGCCGGCCCTGATGGGGGCACGGTCACATTCGAGATCTGGCAGTTGATCAGCTACGGGTTCCTCCACGGCAATTGGACCCACCTGTTCTTCAACATGTTTGCGCTGTGGATGTTCGGCGGCGCGATCGAGCGTCTGTTCGGCTCGCGCCCGTTCGCGTCGTACTATCTCGCCTGCGTCGTCGGCGCGGCTGTCGCCCAGTTGATCGTCGTGCGCTTTTTCACCGGCGGAATCTATCCGACCCTGGGTGCCTCGGGCGGCGTGTTCGGCCTGTTGCTGGCCTTCGGCATGATGTATCCGCACCAACGCCTGATGCTGCTGTTTCCACCGATTCCAATGCCGGCCTGGCTGTTCGTCACCGGCTACGGCGTGATTGAGCTGTTTCTCGGTGTTACTGGGACGCAGGCTGGCGTTGCCCATTTTGCCCATCTCGGGGGTATGGCGGCCGGATTCGTCATCATCCAGTACTGGCGTGGGCGTCTGCCGTTCAAGCCGCGCCGTATCCTGATGCGTTGAGCCCGCGCGCAAAGGAAATCATCGCGATGCAAGCGCGGACTCTGGATCACTGGCTGGACTGGCAGTTGCGCTCGCATCCGCGCGAGATCGAACTCGGCCTGGATCGCGTGCGTGCCGTCTGGCAACGCCTGGGTGCGCCGGCGCCGGCAAGGATCGTGATCACGGTTGGCGGCACCAATGGCAAGGGCTCGACCGTTGCCTTCCTCGAATCGATCCTGCGCGCCGGCGGCCACCGTGTCGGCGCATTCACCTCGCCGCATCTGTTGCGCTACAACGAGCGTGTGCGTGTGCAGGGCATCGATGCAAGCGACGCGGTGCTGATTGCAGCATTCGATCGAATCGAGAGCGTTCGTGGCGAGACAGCGCTGACCTATTTTGAATTCGGTACGCTCGCCGCGTTGCTGATTTTCGCCGAATCGAATCTCGATGTTGCAATCCTCGAAGTCGGCCTGGGCGGGCGCCTGGATGCGGTCAATATCATCGACGCTGACGCGGCAATCGTAACCACGGTCGATCTGGATCATCAGGATTGGCTTGGTAGTGACCGCGAGGTCATTGGTCTCGAAAAGGCTGGAGTCTTCCGCAGTGGACGGCCCGCAATCGTTGGCGAGGCGGATCCTCCGCACGCCTTGATCGAGGAAGCACAACGTCTGGGCGCGACGCTGTTCAGGGCAGGGCATGACTATCAGTTCGAGTCTTTCGGAAGTGGCTGGCGCTGGTCGACCGCTGAGGTGAGTCTGCATCTGCCCGATCCGCGCCTGGATGCTCCGTGCCAGCGCGCCAATGCCGCGGCGGCCATCGCCGCCCTGCATGAATTGCGCGGTCGCATCGAATGGCGCGTGCGGGCCATCACCCAAGGCATAGCCAAAGCCAGTGCTCCCGCGCGGATGCAGCGATTCGCCGGCCCTCCGGAGTTGATCGTCGATGTCGCACACAACCCCCAAGCCGCACGCGTGATGGCTGACTGGCTGCGCTTGAATCCGGTCAGTGGCCGCACGATCGCTGTGTTTGGGGCCCTCGCCGACAAGGATGTCGAAGGAATTGTCGATCCATTGCGGGCGCATATCGATTGCTGGCTACTGGCCGGTCTGGATGCCGAAAGCGCGCGTGGCCTCGATGTCACCGCATTGCGCTCACGCGTAGGTCAGCGCGTTGATGTAGGCGCCGGAGACTGCCATGCAAGCGTGGCCGATGCGCTCGATGGTGCATTCAAGCTGGCGCGCGATGGTGATCGCATCATTGCCTTTGGCTCGTTCCTGGTTGCCGCGACGGCTCTCGCCAGCACGCCGGTGCATGCGTTCAATGCGGATTGAACGTATCCATCGCGGTGGACGGGTATAATCACCGCGACTTGTCAGCGTACCCACGCCCATGGATCCCGCTTTGAAACAACGCCTGCTTGGTGCCGTCGTCCTGATTGCGCTCGCGATCATCTTTGTGCCGATGATGTTCAGTGGCAGTGCGCCGAAGACCGATTCGGTCACCGCGAATCTCGAGATTCCGCCGGTGCCGACCCGCGAGTTCGAGACACGCGTGCTAACCGTGGATGGCGCGGGCTCGGCGACCGAGAACGTGCCGGCACAGCCGGCACAAGCACCCGAGCGACTCGCGACGGTCGACACCCGGGTTCCGCCAAGGGTCGAGGTCATTCCTGACGCCGTCCCCCAACCCGCCAAACCTGCGCCGGAAGCCGCACCGGTTCCGACACCCGCTGTCGAGCCGTCCAAGCCGGCAACGCCCGCGCAGATGGAAGCGGGCAAGGGTGCGGAAGGTCGCTACCTTGTGCATCTCGGCGTCTACACGGCAACGGGCAATGCCCAGGATCTGGTCGCGACGTTGAAGAAAAGCGGGTTTGCCGCATTTTCCGAGTCAGTCGATTTCAAGGGTAAACCTGCGCTGCGCGTGCGCGTGGGGCCGTTCGGCGATCGCGCCGAGGCAGAGGCTGCACGGATCCGCATCAAGCAGGTGCGCAGCGATGTGCCGAGCAGCGTGATCGGAACGGCCGAAGATGCGAAGGTCGACGCACCGGCGAGCGCGGTTGCAGCAGGCAAGCCAGGCGGCTGGGCCGTGCAACTTGGCGCGTTCACGACGGCTGAAGATGCAAACAAGCTGGTTGGTCGTCTGCGCACGGCGGGCTTTGCCGGTTTCGTTGACAAGTTCAGTGCAGAGGAGAAGACGCTCTGGCGCGTGCGTGTCGGGCCTGAGGTCGATCGACCGAATGCCGAGAAACTGCGTGACCGCGTCAAGGAAAAATTGAAGCTGGAAGGCATGATCGTCACCCAGCCCTGAGCCCGCTCCGATGAACTGGTTCGACTACGCAATCATCGCGACGCTGGCGTTGTCGGTACTGGTGGGCTTGTGGCGTGGTTTCATCGGCGAAGTCATGGCCCTGGTCTGTTGGGCACTGGCATTCTGGGTAGCCTGGATGTTCGGCCCGGTTTTGGCTGAACAATTTTCCGCCAGCATTTCGGTACCTTCGGTGCGCGTGATGCTCGGTTATGCGATTTGCTTCATTGCGGTGCTGATTGCCGGAGCCATTGTCGGTTATCTGCTGCGCAAGCTGGTCAGCGGCAGCGGCTTGTCCGGCACTGACCGCTTGCTCGGCATGGTATTTGGCCTGGTTCGAGGCTTCGTCCTCGTCGTACTGGTGATCGTGCTGATGAAATTCACGCCGGTTGTCCGTGATGATTGGTGGCAGAACTCGCGCATGCTGCCAACCTTCGAGCGCAGTGCGAGCTGGATGACCACATTGTTGCCTGAAACGGTAGCGAAATATCTCGAACCGGCGACTGCAGGGATTTCAGGCGCAGCCGCCGGGATGATCCAGCAAACTGCGCCGGTGGCGCAGGACCCGCCACAACCCCCCACTTCGCAGTGAATTGAACCATGTGTGGAATCATCGGAATCGTCGGCAGATCGGAAGTCGCTTCAGCGTTGTATGACGCGCTGACCGTACTCCAGCATCGCGGTCAGGACGCCGCCGGCATCGCCACGGTCGATGGCGCGCGATTGCGCCTGCACAAGGGCAATGGCCTGGTCCAGGATGTGTTCCAGCGCGAGAACATGCTCACCCTGCGCGGTAATTTTGGCATCGGCCATTGCCGCTATCCGACGGCCGGATCGGAAGGCTGCAACGAAGCGCAGCCGCTGTACGTGAATTCTCCCTACGGTATTGCGCTCGCGCACAATGGCAATCTGGTCAATACTGAAACCTTGCGCCGTGAGATGTTCGAGGACGATCGTCGCCACATCAACACGGATTCGGATTCCGAATTTCTGCTGAATGTGCTTGCGCACGAGTTGCAGATCCAGGAGCGCATGGCGTTGTCGCAAGACAACATCTTCAAGGCGGTCGCGGGCGTGCATGGACGCTGCATTGGCGGCTACGCCGTGGTGACCGTCGTGCTCGGATACGGTCTGCTGGCGTTCCGTGATCCGCATGGCATACGCCCGCTCGTGCTGGGCGAGCGCGACACGCCGGATGGCAAGGAATATGCGGTCGCCTCTGAATCGGTGGCCTTCGACATCCTCGGCTTTCGTCTGTTGCGCGATGTCGCTCCGGGCGAGGGCATCCTGATTACCCCCGAGGGCGAGTTGCACACGCGCCAGTGCGCCGAGTCGACCCGGCACACGCCGTGCATCTTTGAGTATGTCTATCTGGCGCGTCCCGATTCGATGATCGAGGATGTTTCGGTGTACAAGGCGCGGCTGCGCATGGGCGAACGACTCGCGGCCAAGATCGCGCGGCTCAAGCCCGGTCACGGTATCGATGCGGTTATCCCGATTCCGGATACGGCGCGCACGGCGGCATCTTCATTGGCTCAGGCACTCGGTTTGCCAATGCGCGAAGGCTTCGTGAAGAACCGCTATATCGGCCGAACCTTCATCATGCCCGGGCAGAGCGAGCGCGTGAAATCGGTACGCCGCAAGCTCAACGCGATCGGTCTGGAGTTCCGCAACAAGAACGTGTTGCTGGTCGACGATTCGATCGTCCGCGGTACGACCTCAAAGCAGATCATCCAGATGGCCCGTGATGCCGGTGCCAACAAGGTCTATTTCGCTTCGGCCGCACCACCGGTGCGCTATCCGAACATTTATGGCATCGACATGCCGACCGCCGCCGAGCTGGTCGCGCATGGCCGGACTGAAAAGGAGATCGAAAGTGTGCTCGGTGCCGATTGGCTGGTCTATCAGGATCTGCCGGATCTGATCGCCGCGATTGCCGAGGGCAACAACAACCTGCATGAATTCGACACCTCGTGTTTCTCGGGTGAATATGTCACCGGAGTTGAGCCCACTTATCTCGATGAGCTCCAGTTTTCACGCTCCGACGAGGCCAAGGACAAGCGCAGACACACAGGTTGAACGTCGATTCGTGACCGGATAGCTGTCGCGAGCGCGTCTAAACAGTCAGAATTGCAGACGGCTGATGATGATCAGCCGTTTTTTTTGGAAAGGGCAGAATGAATCAAATGCCGGCAAGTAGCTTGTTTGCAGCGGCAGAGTGCTGTCTTGCTGCGACCAGCCCCGAACAAAAGGTGGTGTTGACGCGAACAGCCGCGGCGGAATTCCGTGCCGGAAGGCTGTCGGTGCCGATTGGCGACAGCCAGGTCGATGCCATTGGCTCGCCGGGTCGCCCGCCACGGCCGGAGTTGATCGATCCGCGCAAGCTCGCCCAGCGCGGCCTGGGCTCACCCGAGGGCAGGGCAGCGCTGGTTCATGCCATCGCTCATATCGAGTTCAACGCGATCAATCTGGCCTGGGATGCGGTCTATCGTTTTCGCGGAATGCCGGCAGATTTCTATGCCGACTGGGTGAATATCGCCGATGACGAGGCGCGTCATTTCCAGATGCTCAACGAACGCCTTGCCGACCTGAGCCACGGTTACGGTGATTTCGATGCCCACAATGGCCTCTGGGAAATGGCCGTCGTGACTGCGGATTCCTGTCTCGAGCGCATGGCCCTGGTGCCGCGCGTGCTCGAAGCACGCGGTCTTGATGTTACACCGGGCATGATTCAGCGCCTACGCAGCGTCGGCGACCATCGAACCGCCGACATCCTCGAAGTCATCTTGCGCGAGGAGGTTGCGCATGTCGCCGCCGGCTCTCGCTGGTTTGCCTGGTGTTGTGTGCAATCGGGTGTCGAGCCCGAATCGACCTTTGCCAAACTGCTGGATCGCCACATGCGTGGCAGCCTGCGCGGGCCATTCAACATCGAGGCTCGATTGAGTGCCGGATTCAGCCATTCAGAACTGGCCCATCTCGGCACCCTCGCCGCATGAGGAGGTTGCTGTTTGCCCTGTTTGTATTGCTTGGGCTTGGCGGTGTGCTGGGCTGGGCCTCGGACATTCACTGGTCTTCGCCGTTCGTTGCCAGTCAGGTCCGGCATTGGGATGGTTCTGATTTTCGCGTGGTCATGGGTGGCGCAGCCCAGGATGAGACTCGCCTACGCATCGGTGCGGTCGGGGAAAATCGCACGGCACTGCAATCGGTTGTCTTGAATGGCATCAATGCTGCCGAGAATCCGATGTTGCGCTATCGCTTTGAGCAGTTTCCGCACACCCTCGAGTTGTCACTGGTTTTCCGCCGTGTCGGTGACGAGGACGTGACTGTCGTTTCCTTGCCTTGGCCCGGTGATGCCAATGCCTGGTTCGACCTGGGTTCGGTTCCCGAGTGGCGCGGCCAAATCACCGAGTTGGCGTTTGCCGAATATCCGACGCCGCAGATCGTGCCGCCGATGCAGGGGTTTCGCCCGTTTACCTTGGTCGACGCAAGCCTTGCCTCGCGTTCGTGGGCAGGTGACCTTTCCGCGCTGGCCACCGATTGGCTGGGGCAATGGCCATGGAGCCAGCGCTCGGTACATGCGCTGGGTCGGGATACCGATACGCCGCGCGCACAATCGCTGGTGCTTTGTCTCGCCTTGCTCGTCGCGTTGATCGTGATCGGCTCGTTCTTGATCCTGCGCTTGCGCTGCGCTGCGCTGTTACGCGTGGGTGTGGTTGCCGTCGTGCTGGCCTGGATGCTGCTGGATCTGCAGTGGGAATCCGGTTTGCGCTGGCGGCATGCGGCGACAGAAAGTCTGTACGCCGAGTTCGACTGGCCCGATCGTGAACTGCATTCGGCGGATCAGGATATTGTCGAAACGGCGCATGATCTCCAGCGGGATTTGCGTGACCTGCCCGAGAACTCACGGATCCTCGTCCACGCCGGTTCGAGTTTTGCCACGCTGCGGCTGATTTATCATTTGCTGCCCATGAATGTCGGCGTGCTGGTTCTGGCCGCCAATCTTTCGCCCGCCGTGCCCTTGCCCGAGGGCAGCATCATCGTTGTCTACGATGCGCCCGACTGGAGCTACGATCAGCAACGCCAGCAACTGCAAGGCGGCGGGTTGGCATTCCCGGGCGAAATCGTCATACGGCGTGATCGCTTGCTCGTCTTGCGCGTGCGGAGCCTGCCATGAGCCTCAATTATGTTCTGGCCTGGTTGCTGCCCTGGGTTACCGGATGCGGGATCTGCCTGGCCCTGAATCGCGGCAGGCGTGAGCCTGGCGACTTGGTGGCGGCAACAGGAATGGGTCTGCTTGTTGGTATTTTCATTGCGGCCGCGCTGTCTTGCATGCTCGCTGCGGGAAATACCGTAGCCGCTTTTTCGCGAGCGGCGCCCTGGCTTGCCGGAATCGGATTGCTGGCGTGGACGGCGGTCTTCGTTTTTCGTGAGCCGTCACGAACGCCCGCGCTCTTTGCAAAAGCCGGGAGCACTGGCTGGCGGCTTTTCTGGGGTCTGCTGTTGTTGGCAATCCTGGTTCGCCTCAGCGTCATTGCCAGCGAAACCCTGTTGCACCCGACCTTCCCGTGGGATGCATGGGCGGCTTGGGCGGTCAAGCCAAAGGCCTGGTTTCTACTGGGTCATCAGGTGCCCTATGCGCCTATCCAGGAGTGGCTGTCGAAGCCTGATCTGGATTTGCGCACATCAAGTATCTGGGATTACCCCGAGTTGCTTGCCTGGGTGCAGATCTGGTTCGCCAGCGCCGCTGGAGGCTGGAACGAACCATTGATCAACACCGTGTGGGTCGGTGTGCTCGCCGCAATAGGACTAGCCAGCTATGGGCAGTGGCGGGCGCTGGGTATCCGCCCGGTGATGGCGATGCTGCTGGTATATGGATTGATGTCGCTGCCCCTGCTTGATGCTCATGCGGCCCTGGCCGGTTATGCCGATCTCTGGGTTGCCGCGGCGCTCGGCATGGCAGTCTTGTGCTGGTTGCGCTGGATCAGCCAACGAAATCCTGGGCAATTGCTGCTGGCAGCGGTTTTTGCGCTGAGCCTTCCATTGATCAAGCTGGAGGGTGCCGTCTGGCTGCTGATCTTCTCAACGGTGGTGTTGCTCGGCATGTTGTCGCGCCGATCACGCTGGATCGTTTTCGCCTCGCTGGTATCCCTTGCCGCGATCGGCATCGCTTTGGGCGGATTCCTGATGCCGATATTCGGCCTCGGCTGGATTCACCTCGCCTGGGGGCAAGTCATCATTCCCGCGCTCGGCGAACTTGATCTGCACTGGAGACCCGTCGGCAGTGCGATGCTCTCGGGGCTGCTGACTTTGCCGAACTGGCATCTGCTCTGGTATCTCGCACCCCTCGTGATCGCGTTGCGTTGGCGGGTGTTGGTCCAAGATCGTTGCGCGCGCTCACTCGGCGCGCTGCTGGCCGGCTGTGCGCTTTTCCTGTTTGTCCTGTTCTTCTTCACCGATGCGGCGGCCTGGGCCGAGAACTACACCAGTGCCAACCGACTCGTACTGCACATCGTGCCGGCAATGTTCAGTCTGCTCGCCCTGCTGCTTGCCGATGTGCGTCTGTCAGGCGCTGGTAAATCGCCAGCACCGCTTGTGCAGACGTCGCCAGGGTGAATCTTTCGCGCCAGCGCCGATGCCCGGCACCGGCAAGCGATGCGCGCAAGGCAGGATCGGAAATCCGCGTCAGGGCCGCGGCGAATGCGTCGGCATCGCCGGGTTTCACCAGCAGCCCGCTGCTTTCGTTCACGATGACCTGGCCAGTGCCGGAGCCGGGAATATCACTGGCAATGACGGCCACGCCCGCACGCATCGCCTCCAGCAGAACCAGTCCGAACGCCTCGCTGCGATCCAGTGAGGGCAATACGAACACATCGGCGGCGGCATAGGCCGCCAGCAGGTCGGGCTCGCTCAATTCACCGACAAGCGAAACCCGATCCGCCAGGCCGAGGCGCGCGACTTGGGCGCGCAGACGCTCAGATTCCTCACCCTTGCCGATCAGGATCAGACTCGCCGCGGGCGTCTGAGCCAGCGCATCGAGCAACACCGCGAAGCCCTTGTAGTGGCTCAAGCGGCCAACCGCGAGCAATTTCAAGTGATCTGGTTGAGGCCATTCCGGCGCATTTCCCGGCGAGCCCGCGACCTCGGCAATACCCAGTGGTATCACTAGACATTTGTCCTTCCAGCGCCCAAGTGCCTCGCTTGCATCGAGATAGGCTTGCGAAGTGACGATAATGGCCGACGCCCTGGCCAGCACAGCCTGCTCGAACGGACGATAGATCCGATAAGCCGCTCGCACCCGCCAATCCGGCATATCCGCCGAGACATCGGCGTGCCAGTGAACCACCCACGGCACGGCGCGCGCGCGCGGATCGAGCAGTGCCCAGAAGCATGACGGATTGGGCAGATGCAGATGCAGAACATCCGGAGCCTCTCGTCTGATCAAGCGCGCCAGGTGCAGCGGAAACACCGGACTGAGCGGCGCGTAGAGCGGGGCGGCAATGCAGCCAGCACGGCAGATGTCGACAGCGTTGATCGATTCGTTCGAGCTGCGCCATTGCCCCGAAGCCTGATGCACGAGCGCTGTCACGTGATGACCCTGTCCGGAAAACCACTCGCATAGATCCTGCAGGTGTCGTTCGATGCCGCCGCGTTGTGGGGCGTAGTACTTGCCGAGATGCAGGATGCGCATCAATTCGGTTTGATCCGGGGGTCAGGGCTGGCGTCGGGCGCAACCCGATCTCGTCGCAACTGCTCGATCTCCTGCTCGAGGATCGCCAGCTTCTGGGTCAGCCTCCGCATCCGCCTTTCCTGGCGCGAGCGGTCGATATCGAGCTTGAGCAAGCGCAGCAGCACCATTGAGAGCCCGATGATGATCGGCAATACCGGCGCGTAGTTGATGCCGGTCAGTTTTCCGAGCCAGACCACCAGCGACGGAAACATTCCAAGGATCAAGGTCGCGGCGGCGACCATCAGCCACCAGGCTGCAAACGGCCCATGCAAGTGATCCCGTCGAACCAGGTAGAGGATTGCGCCGGCAAGTCCAACGCCGAGGATTGCTGCCGTGATTTGGGCGTCAAGCATCAGGATCGCGCCCCGTTCACTGCCGGCCTGGCCGAGCGCGTGCCGATCTCCAGGCGCGAGATGCACAGGATCGTCGTATGGAACATGTAGCGGGCGACCACAGCCCACGAGGCAAATACGCGGGAATGACCTTCTTGCCGAGGCTGCATCATGGTGGGGGTTTCGACGATCTTCATTCCTTTCCCTGCAAGCAGCATAAGCACGCCGACATCCTGATAATCGAGCAGGCTGGCCTCAGGCGCCGCAAGTATGTCGACCGCGCGGGCGTCATAGAGTCGTAGCCCGGAGGTGAAATCCCGCAAGGGCAGGCCGGTCAGCAAGCGAAGATACTGCCAAGCGATCCGCTTTGGCAGGCTCAAACGCTCTATGCAGGTGCCGATGACGACGTTTGCGCCGGTCCGGGCGTGCTCAGCGAACAGCAAAGGCAGTGAATCCGGCTGATGCTGCCCATCCGCATCCAGGCTCACAACTCCGGCAAAGTCGTTTCTTGCCGCATAGCGGATTCCAGCCTGACAAGCGCCCCAAGCCCCGAGCCCGATCGGCAACATCAGCGTATCCGCCCCGGCCGCGCGTGCCGCAGCAGCGGTCCCATCCGTGCTTGCATCGTCAACCACGAGAACGCGGCAACCCAGCGATTCACGCACGCCCCGCACCACCTCCGCGACCGTGGCGATCTCATCCCGGGCGGGTATTACAGCCAGGCAATCGGCAGGGACAAGGCTGGGCATGGGCGGCAAAGGCCTCAAAGGGGCCGCGATTCTCGGCAGCGACCCACATGGCTGTCAATCAGAAGCCCATCTTTTGGTCTTGCCCACGAACGTACCAATCGTCTGAATCGCCACAGGAGATCGCTTTGGAGACGATGCTTGCGACGCACGCTCCCCCGTAGGAGCATCCTTCAGGGGCGATGCTCTTTTCGGAGATCGCGAAGCAGCGCATCGGGCACGAATGCCCTTCCTGCACCGGCGAGCGGAGGAATATGCCGCGACGCCACTCTCCGCTGGCGCTGCGGCGTAACACCTCCCTTCAAACCCGCTTCCCGTAGGAAATCCCTTCAGGGGTGATGCTCCCACCCCATCCACCCGTCACCCTCGACCATTCTTTGGGTTGAGGAAGCGGATGCCCAGTTACACATGACAAGCACAATAATTTCAGTGATTTACATGCAAAAAAGCTCTGAGTGCCCATCACCAAGAAGCCGAAAGGATGTCTTCTCATGGCTGCCGAGTCAGATCCTTGGAGCAGAATCCCGACCACGAGTGTCCGGATCGCCTGTCCGGTTGCGTCTCTAACCGGGTGGACGTGGAAAGCCTGGGGTTCGGACAGCAAAACCTGTCCAAACAGCGAAGCATGGCCACCCAAAGTTCTAACAAGTCGGTCTAGCTTGTGCGTGGAAGTTGTTGACGGGGAAAGGAGAAACTCCTTATCCTCCACAAAGTTCAGGCACCCGCATGACTTTTTGCAATGTATCAGGGGAAGGGGGACCGCCCCGCCCGGACAATCCTGGAGAGTTTTAATGAACAGCAAAATGAAAACACTGTCACTGGCAG
>JBDTCQ010000027.1:0-11277 GCA_039923515.1 Dokdonella sp. | reverse complement strand
CCTCCATCGCCCACAGCAGGCCGGGCTGGGTGCCGTGCGGAGTGAAATCAAGCGCATGGGCCTGGACGCAACCCAGCAGAAAACCCAGCCCAAGGCCGACGCGCAGCAGCAGACCCGATTGCCCCAGCCACGCACAGAATTCAAATCGCAAAGCAGTCACCTCACCCAGTCTTGAGGCACGCACGAGGGCGTGACGATGTTGCAATGCCTTGCGCGTATCCCGGTCCCCAGGGCGATTTGATGCCAGAAGGCAAAGATACCTCCCGCTTTGGCGCGGTGCGAAAAGCCACCTCTCCGGCACGCAGATGACAACCGGATGGCATAACCCCTGATTTTTATCACGAACTGGCGTCGCATGACACAGGCAAGTGCAATCGCAGGCGTCCAAATTGCGCAAAGCCGCACCTTTTCCATCCGCACTCGTATGGTTCAGGTCAGCGGCGAATCCGCCAGCAGCCGTTGCGCAACGCCCAGATACAGTCCAGGCAGCCGCTCAAGATCTTGCAATGACACGCATTCATTGATTTTGTGGATGCTCGCATTGATTGGCCCGAGTTCGACCACCTCGGCACCCAGTGGCGCGATAAAGCGACCATCCGAGGTTCCGCCTCCGGTGCTCGCAAGCGGCGTGATCCCGCAGGACGCTTCAATCGCCGCCGTGACCGCGGCGCGCAGCGGCCCCGGAGGGGTCAGAAAGGCTTCACCCGAGAGGTTCCAATCGATGCTGAAATCGAGCAAATGGCGCGTGAGGCAGGCTTCGACACGTTCACGCAATCCATCCGCGGTGCTCGCCGTCGAGTAGCGGAAATTGAAGGTGACATCGAGCTGACCGGGGATGATGTTGTTGGCACCGGTGCCCGCATGAATGTTCGAGATCTGGAAACTCGTCGGCGGGAACTCGGCATTGCCTTCATCCCAGAGCATGGCGGCAAGTTCGGCCAACGCCGCCGCTGCCGCGTGGACCGGATTCAGGGCCTTCTCGGGATAGGCCACATGACCCTGCACGCCACGCACCGTCATCTGGCCATGCAGCGAACCGCGACGACCGACGCGGATGAGATCACCGAGCGTGGTTTGAGACGACGGCTCACCAACCAGGCACCAATCGATGCGCTGGCCGCGCCGGCGGAACTCCTCGGCTACGCGGCGCACACCATCGATCGACGGCCCTTCCTCGTCGCTGGTCAGCAGCAACGCCACGGTGCCTGCGTGATCGGGATGACGCTGCACGAATTCCTCCAGGGCGAGCGTCATCGCGGCAACACCGGATTTCATGTCGGCGGCACCGCGTCCGAACAGGTATCCATCGCGGATCGTCGGCTCGAACGGCGGACTCGACCATTGCTCAGGTGGCCCGCTTGGAACGACATCGGTATGGCCGAGGAAAACCAGCACCGGCCCACTGGTTCCATGGGTTGCCCACAAATTGTCGACCTCGCCGCTGCGCAGATCCTCGATCGTGAATCCGACATCCGCAAGACGCGCCGCCAGCAACGCCTGGCAACCGCCATCCTCGGGCGTCACCGATGCGCGGCGGATCAGTTCACTCGTGAGATCGAGTACCTCAGACATGGTTCGCGATACCGCCTTGATTTCTGTAGGAAGCGGCTTTAGCCGCGATGCTTTTCTTTTGCGATACGGCGAACGGCATCATGGCTGAAGCCATTTCCTACAAAGAGCCGATGGAGGACGCATTCTTCATATCGTGGACTAAAACAATCCAGCATAGATCTTGTCATTAAAGCCAAGCTGCACCTTGCCATCGGCCAGCACCAGCACGGGCCGTTTGACCAGGGCCGGATACTCGCGGATCAACAGGCTCCACTCGGCCGCCGAGCCGGGTGACTTGCGGGTTGGCGCGAGGTTGCGCCAAGTCGTGCTGCTGCGATTGATCAGCGCGTCGAAACCACCGACCGCTTCGGCCCAGGATTTCAGCATGGCCGGCGTCGCTGGTTCTTCACGATAATCGATGAAGCGATAGTCAACACCGTGACGATCCAGCCACTTCAGCGCCTTTTTGCAGGTATCGCAGTTGTTCAATCCGTAGACTTCGATGGCCATGGTCAAGCCCGCAACAATTCGTTGATGCCGGTCTTTGAGCGCGTCTTTTCATCGACGCGCTTGACGATGATCGCCGCGTACAGACTGTGGCTGCCGTCGGCCGACGGCAACGAACCGGCAACGACGACGCTGCCGGAAGGAATGCATCCGTAGCTGATCTCGCCGGTGGCTCGATCAAAGATCTTGGTTGACTGGCCAAGAAATACACCCATGCCGATCACGCTGCCGCGCTCGACGACGACGCCCTCGACAACCTCCGAGCGCGCTCCGATGAAGCAATCATCCTCGATGATGGTCGGCCCGGTTTGCAGCGGCTCAAGCACACCGCCAATTCCAACGCCGCCGGACAGATGCACGCGCGCACCGATCTGCGCGCAGGAACCCACCGTGGCCCAAGTGTCGACCATGGAGCCGGCACCCACATGTGCGCCGATGTTCACATAGCTGGGCATCAGCACGGCATCGGCGGCGATGTGCGCGCCACGACGCACGAGTGCGCCCGGCACCATGCGCGCACCGACGGCAGAAAGCATCCCGGCATCGGCACCGACAAAGCGCAGCGGCACCTTGTCCCACGCCTGCATTGGCCCGCCATCCATGACCCGGTTGTTGTTGATGCGAAAATAAAGCAGGACTGCCTTCTTCAGCCATTGATGGACGAGCCAACTGCCATCGGCCTGCGGCTCGGCGACGCGCGCCTTGCCGCTTTCGAGCAAGTCGAGTGCCGCCTCGACAGCCGGGCGGAGATCCTGCTCGATCTCGGCGGCGGCAAGTTCGCCGCGGCGATCCCACGCGGCATCAATGACGGTTTCAATGGCTGACATGTAGGACCTTTGGGGTTTCAGGGGCTAAATCGAGTTGCTCCAGAAGGGCAGCACGCAGGCTTTCCTGCCCGGCCTCATCAAGCAACTGGTCATTGTCGTCGCTGAGGCGGAAAAAGTCCTCCACGCGCTCGCCAAAGGTGGCGATACGCGCATCGTGTACGCGCACGCCAAGCGCGCGGAAGGCTTGTGCGACCGAGGCCAGCAGGCCGGGCCGATCGGTACAGACCAGACCGAGGCTGGTGCGTCCGTCAACGACACTGAAGACGATGCCCGGGGCAATCTGGAAATGACGCAAGGTTCTCGGCAAGGCACGACGTACCGGCTGCTCGCTGAGCACTTGCTGGGCTAGCGCCGCTCGCAAGGCGTGCTCGACGGCGAGAACCCGCTCGGCATCGAGCAAGGGTTTGCCGGTTGAATCGAGGACAAAAAATGTATCCAGCACCCAATCGGAATGGGCCGGGATCATGCGCGCCTCGACCACATTGAGCTCGGCCCGATCGAGTACCGCGGTGATCGTTGCGAACAGGCCATCGCGATCCGGCGAATAGACAAAGACTTCGCTGGTGCCGCGCGCGCCAAGCGGGTTGATCCTGACCAAGGCGTCCCGTGCTTGCGCATGGGCGGCAATCGCTTCGGTTTGCCAGGCAATCTGCTCGGCTCGATAGCGCAGGAAACTCTCCGCCGGAAAATTCGCCCAGATCCGTGCAAGGGTTTCGCTGTCGATGCCCCTGGGTTCGAGCATGCGTTCGACGCGAATACGCGTTTCGGCGACGCGCTCATCGATCTTCGGCAACTCGCTGGATTCCTCACGCAACACGTAGCGGGTTGCCGCATAAAGATCCGACAACAGGCGATCACGCCAGCTGTTCCAGAGTTTCGGATTCGTGCCATTGATGTCGGCGACAGTCAGCAGGTAGAGGTAATCGAGGCGTTCCCAATCATCGACCTGGCCGGCGAATCGATGCACCACAGTCGGATCGGTGATGTCCTGACGCTGCGCAGTCACGCTCATGAGCAGATGGTTGCGCACCAGCCAGGCAACCAGGTTGATGGCCGCCGGGCCTAATCCGAGTCGTATGCAAAAGGCCCGCGCGTCCTCCTCTCCCAGCACGGAATGATCGCCGCCGCGGCCTTTGGCGATGTCGTGGAACAACCCGGCAAGCAGGAGCAGCGCCGGATGCGGAATGCGCTGATAAAGCGAGTGGGCCAGCTTGAAGTCGGTCACCCCTTCCTCGGTCGCGAAGCGGGCGATGAAGCGCAGCACGCGCAGCGTGTGCTCGTCGACCGTGTAGGCATGGAACAAGTCGTACTGCATGCGCCCGGTGACCCTGGCAAATCCCGGGATCAAGCGCGCCAGCACGCCGTGACGGGCCATCGCCGCCAGCGCTTCGACCGCCGCCGCGCCGCGATCAAGCAATCCGCGGAACGCGGCAAACACCTCGGGCTGGTCGAAATCAAGCGCCGGATTGGCCAGAGCGAGGCGCACCTGGCGCAAGGCATTCGCGCGCAGTCCGCGAATGCCGGTTTCGCTCGCCATCAGCGCATACAGCTCGATCAAGGCCCGCGGCTCCTCGCCAAGCCGATGGCTGTCATCGACATCGAGCCGATCGCCGATGCGCAGATAACCGCTACCGAGGCTCTCGGCATCCTGCAGCGGTGTCGCCAGCATCTCGCTGCAGCGCGCCAGCAATTCCTCGTTGGTGCCGGTGATCCGACGCGCGGCGCGGTAGTAATCCTGCATGCACTGTTCGACGCCGAGATTGTCGGCGTGCTCATCGCGATAACCGAGGTTGTGGGCCAACTCACGCTGGTAATCGAACAGCAAGCGTTCCTCGGCCCGATGCGCGAGCAGGTGCAGCGCATAACGGATGCGGAAAAGGGTCGCCTTGGCCGCCACGAGCGCATCAGCCTCGGTCGCATCGATGAGTTCGGTCTCGACCATCATCGCAAGTTCACCGGTGCCGACGACCACACGGCCAAGCCAGCCAATCATCTGCAGATCGCGCAAGCCGCCGGGACCTTCCTTGAGATGGGGCTCAAGGTTGTAGGCGGTATCGCCAAAGCGCAGGTGACGCGCGGCTTGCTCGGCTTTCTTGGCCTCAAGGAATCGTGCCGCAGTCCACAGCGACGGATCCGGCAAGCGCGCGATCAAGCGTTCGGCCAACGCCTGCGCGCCCACCAGAAAGCGCGCCTCGATCAGCGTGGTGTAGACGCCGACATCTTGCGCCGCCAGTTCACGGCAGACGGCCATATCGCGCACAGCCAGACCCGGCTTGATGCCGAGATCCCACAGGCAGGCGCAAAACGCCTCGATCGCACGAATGACGCGCGGTTCTGGCGCCTCAACGATGAGGATGAGCAGGTCGACATCCGAATACGGAAACACCTCACCGCGGCCAAAACCGCCGACCGCGATCAGGGCAGCATCGCTGGTTTCACCGAGCCATGAATGCCACGCATAAGCGAGCATGCGCTCGATGGCGGCCGTTCGCGCGGCGACGATTTCCCCGGCATCGGCTTGATCGCGAAAGGCGCCGGCCAGATCACGATCGTAGTCGACCAGATACTGACGCAAGGCCAGTCGGGCCGGCCCCACCACACCCACGCGTGAAGCCGGTTTGGCCAGCCGCGGTAACGGCGGTACGCTCGTCAAAGGCTGGACGGGCATACCGGGCGCATCTCAGGCCGCGTTCGGCCAGGGCGTCAGGATCTCGAAACCATCGTCGGTGACCGCGATCGTGTGTTCCCACTGCGCCGACAGCGAATGATCGCGGGTGACCACGGTCCAGCCATCCGGCAGCAGACGCGTGTGCGGCTTGCCAGCGTTGATCATCGGCTCGATCGTGAAGGTCATGCCCTTCTTCAGGGCCAGCCCGGTTCCGGCATGGCCGTAATGCAGCACCTGCGGGTCTTCGTGATAGATCCGGCCAATGCCGTGCCCGCAATACTCACGCACCACGGTGAAATTGCGCGCCTCGACGAATTTCTGAATGGTCTCGCCGATATCGCCGAGCGTGGTACCCGGACGAACAATTGAAATCGCCGCGAGCATCGCATCGCGGGTGGTCTCGACCAGGCGCCGGGCCAGCACCGAGGGCTCGCCAACGTAATACATGCGGCTGGTGTCGCCGTGCCAGCCATCCTTGATCACGGTGACATCGATATTGATGATGTCGCCATCCTTGAGCACCTTGGTCGCGGACGGAATACCGTGGCAAATCACATGGTTGACCGATGTGCAGATGGTCTTGGTGAAGCCCTTGTAGCCGACATTCGCCGGAATCGCCGCCTGCACGTTGACGATGTGGTCATGGCAGAGCTTGTCGAGATCCTCGGTGGTCACACCGGCCTTGACGTGGGGTGCAATCATCTCGAGCACTTCGGCGGCCAGGCGGCCTGCTATGCGCATTTTCTCGATGTCTGCGGGGGTCTTGATGGTGACGGACATGGCTACTCTGGGTTCGGGGCGCTTGTCGCAAGCGCCAGGGACAGGCTACAATTCTACGGATAACTCGGCCAGCCTGCTTGCTGCATGCTGTCCGGGGCATCAGCCCCGCAATCCACGCGCGGGGCAATCACTGGCCAACACAGGGTAATCAACTGCCCGCGTTTGACCAAATCCGCACACGTATCGTCACCGTTTTCGGGGTGCCTCTCCGGAGGTCGCAGACGGCGGATACGTGGAGGTCTCAACCCCGGGCATCAACCGCACATCACACAAAATGCGTGCGGCTGCCCATGATTGGAGCTTTACCATGCCACAAGTCACCATGCGCCAGATGCTCGAAGCGGGCGTCCACTTCGGCCACCAAACCCGTTACTGGAATCCCCGTATGGCACCGTACATTTTCGGTGCGCGCGGACGTATCCACATCATCAACCTCGAAAAGACCCTGCCGCTGTTCAACGATGCGATGAATTTCGTGTCCGGACTGGCTCAGAAGCGCGGCACCCTGCTTTTCGTCGGCACCAAGCGCTCGGCACGCGATGCGATCAAGGAAGACGCGGCTCGCTGCGGTCAGCCGTACGTCGCCGCACGCTGGCTCGGCGGCATGCTGACCAATTTCCGCACGGTCAAGCAGTCGATCGCCCGCCTCAAGGAAATCGAGGCCATGTCCACCGATGGCCGTTTCGAGAAGCTGGTCAAGCACGAAGTGCTGCAGCTCAGTCGCGAGCGCGAGAAGCTTGAGCGTTCGCTCGGCGGCATCAAGGACATGGGCCGCCTGCCCGACGCGCTGTTCGTGATCGATATCGGCCACGAGAACATCGCCATCCAGGAAGCCAAGAAGCTCGGCATCCCGGTCATTGCCGTGGTCGACACCAACTACGATCCGACCCTGGTCGATTATGCGATCCCGGGCAACGATGATGCGATCCGCGCTGTCCAGCTCTACACCAGCGCTGTCGCCGACGCCGTACTCGAAGGCAAGGCCGCCGCGCCGATGGTCGCCGTCAACAACGACGATTTCGTCGAAATGGACGCCGAAGGCAACCCGATCGCCAAGGATCGCAAGCAGGCTCCACGTGGCAAGCCGCCAGCCAAGCGTGGCGCGCCGCCGCCGTCTGGCGCGCGTCGTCCGGGTGGTCCGGGCAAGCCGCACGATGGCAAGGCACGCACCGATGCCAAGCCACGCAGCGATGCAAAGCCGGCTGAAGCGAGCGCCGAGCCGGCCGCCGCACCGGCTGTCGAAGCACCCGCTGCCGAGTAAGCCTTACCGCTGCCTTTCCGGCTTGGAAAGGCAGCAAACGGTCCCCTTGTTCCACCCATGCTTTCAATGGCGGAGCCAGGGGTAACCGATGCTGCGTGGTCGCGTCGACCCCGTTGCTCAGGCGAATTCTCCTGAGCATTCGAGGCTCCGGCGAGACAGTCCACGCAGTCATCCTGTTTTTACCCGCGCGGCTCCCCAGTCGCGCCAAGTTGTGAGGTTTTAGCGATGGATATCACTGCCCAGATGGTCAAGGAACTGCGCGAGCGTTCCGGTGCCGGCATGATGGAATGCAAGAAAGCACTCGTGCAAAACGATGGCAACATCGAAGTCGCCATCGAGTGGCTGCGCAAGCAAGGCCTGGCCAAGGCCGACAAGAAGTCCGACCGCGTCACCGCCGAAGGCCGCATCATGCTCGCCCAGGTCGGTCACAAGGCGGCCCTTGTCGAGGTCAACAGCGAAACCGATTTCGTTGCCAAGGACGAGAACTTCCTCACCTTTGCCGATCAGGTCGCGACAGCCGCACTCGAGGTCAACGACATCGATGCGCTCAAGTCCGCCCCGTTCCCGGGTGGCGGCACGGTCGAGGAAGCGCGTGCAGCCGTGATCGCCAAGATCGGCGAGAACGTGCAGATTCGCCGCATGGTCCACATCGAAAGCGCCAACGAAATCGCCGGTTACTTGCATGGCGGCCGGATTGGCGTGCTGGTTGAACTCAAGGGTGGATCCGCCGAACTGGCGCGTGGTCTGGCCATGCACATTGCCGCCATGAACCCGCCGCATATTTCCGAGAAGGACGTGCCGGCCGAGTTCATCGCCAAGGAAAAGGAAATCGAGCTGGCCAAGATGTCCGACAAGGACAAATCCAAGCCACCGGAAATCCTCGAGAAGATCATCAGCGGCAAGATCAACAAGATCGTCAACGACGTCACCCTGACCGGCCAGCCCTACGTGCTCGATACCAACGAGACCGTCGGCAACGTGCTCAAGAAGGAAGGCGCCGAGGTGATCAGCTTCCACCGCCTGGTGGTAGGCGAAGGCATCGAGAAAGTGGTTGAGGATTACGCCGCTGAAGTGATGAAGCAGGCCGGACTGGCCTGACCTTCCCAAGCTCGTGAATCAGAAAAAGGCCGCGATGATTCGCGGCCTTTTTTTGGTCCTTTGCGCGTTGAGGTCAGTACCCTCAAGCCCAGCCACGCAGCCGGTAAACCCACAGCCCGAGATACTCCTTCAGCGCCCGCGAACTGCTCTCCAGCGCGTCAGCATCGGGCAGCCAGCGAAGCAACCAGTAACCGGAAGGCGGTTCGGCCTCGAAATCGGTCGGCGCGGCGATCACATCGAGATCCAGCTTGCGAAAGGTGGCCAGTGCGCGCGGCATGTGCAGAGCGGAGGTCACCAGCAAGATCCGCTTGATTCCACGTTCGCGAAGCAAGGGTTCGGTGAGGATCGCATTTTCGTGCGTCGTCTGGCTTTCAGACTCAAGCAGGATCGCCGACTGCGGCACACCGAGATCGTGCAGGAAGGTCGCCATGGCCGGCGCCTCCGGCCAGTCCATTCCAAGCTCGCTGATCGTGCCCCCGGTCAGGACAACCAGGGGTGCGCGGCCGGCTCGATAAAGCCGGGCGGCAAACCAGACCCGATCCGACGCCGCATTCAGATTGATGCCCCAGGAATTCCTGCCCACACCGCCACCGAGCACGACGATCGCATCGACGTCGGGCAATTCCGTTTCTGCCTGCTGGGGCCAGGTTTGCTCAAGCGTCCGGCCCAGCGCGGATGACGGCACCGGCAACGACCACAGTAACAACCAGCCGAATCCAAGTACGCACAACGTCGCTCCGAGGCGCGGCCAGCGTCTGCGCAACAGCAGACCCACCGGCACGATGAGCAGGCAGAGCGACAAAGGCATGACCAGGCCAGTAAGGATTTTCGAAAGCAGCATCGGCAGTTTTTTGTCCAAAAAAAGAAAAGTCGACGGCAGATTAACGGCCGCAACGCACACAGGGGTCAAACAAGCGAATCAGTAGCCGGCTTGAAACACTGAAAAGCAAAAAGTTCTGTTTGTCCTGCCCATGGACGCCGCGCGATGATGCGCCCGCCCTTACGCTGCCGATGCCGGATCGTCCACAGCCGGATCACGCGAAACCTCGTTGCGTGCCCTGACCACGGTCACCGTGCAGTTTGCCTCGGCCACCACGCGCGAGGATACGCTGCCCAGCATGCGGCGCACGCCGGTGACACCCCGCGCGCCCATCACCAGATGGTCAATCGCGTTGCTGCGCGCATAGTCAATCAAGGCATCCGCGGCTTCGGTCCCTTCGAGTACATGGAAGGTGATCCGGTTTTCCGCCAGAGCTAGCGTTCGCGCCCAGTGACGCAGCGCGATCAGGCGTTTGACGTGGCGACTGCGCCCCTCGATATCGAGATTCGGCTCGATACCGATGCGCGCGACACGCAACACCGTGACACACGCCAGTCGCGCATCAGCCGCCGTCTGCACCACACGCCGGGTCATCTCGCGCAAGGCTTCGTCGAGCGCGGGATTGGACTGCTTCAGATCGATCGCAACCATGATCAAGGGTGCCCGCGAGGTATCCACGGACTTGCCTTCGCTGCGCTCGACGCGGCTGCCGAGCGAGCCAAACCATCGGCGCAAACCTGACAGCCGGCCGCCTTGCTGGCGCTGATCGGCACGCGCAGTCAAGGTCACTTGTTCCGGATGAAGCAGATCGAACGCGAGTTGTGCGGCGGTCGGGTGGCGCAGGTTGGGATCCACCTCAAGACAGCGCAGGATGATTTCCTGCAGCCAGCGCGGCAGCGCCGGATTGAGGCTTCGCGGAGCAACCGGCTCCTGGTAGAGACGCCGCTTCATGCCGGTGTCGCTGGTCGGCGTGCCAAACGGCAGGCTGCCCGTGGCGAGCTGATAGAGGGTGACGCCCAGCGCAAACAAGTCGCTGCGCGGATCATTGCGGACGCCGAGCACCTGCTCGGGCGCGATATAGGCGGCGGTACCCATCGGCACGTTGAATTGCTCGGCCAGCAGATCCGGCAGGCTGGCATGGTGCGACAGGCCGAAATCGAGCAGGACCATGCGCTCCTGCTGGGTCGCGGGATCGACATGCAGCAACAGGTTGCCCGGCTTCACATCAAGATGGACGACATGCTGGCAATGCAGGTCATCCAGCGCCTGCGCGGCCAGCGCGCCGAGTTGCGCAACCCGAACCGGCGCGAGCGGTGTCTGCTTGAGCAGGGCCTCAAGGGTCTCGCCGTCCACATGTTGCATGACCAGCCACGGCTGATCCTCGAACTCACCGCTGCCGAAGAATCGCGGCACATGCACGCCGCCAAGCACCGGCATGAGCATGCGCTCGACTTCGAAACTGACCACCTGCGAAACCGTTTCACCGTAGTCGATGCGGGGCAACTTCATCAGCAGCGGCCCCTCGATCTGCGCGTGGCTGACACTCCAGAGGCGCGACATGCCGCCTTCGTGCATCAATTCGATCAGGGTGAACTCGCCGATCCTGAGTCCGGCATGCAGCTTTACGGGCATCTCAGCTTCCCTCGCTCAAGCGTCGCGCAAAGGCCGGCGGCAGTCCGGCAGCGAGGATCTTTTGCGCGCTGCGCTCGTGGTTGTACGGCACGCGCAGAAATCCAAGCTGGCGGCTTTCGGTATCGAACCAGGC
>JBDTCQ010000026.1:0-6200 GCA_039923515.1 Dokdonella sp. | reverse complement strand
CAAGGCGGGGCAAGAACATCACGGCCAGCCTTGGTGGGGTCTCCAGTGGTTCTGTCCTTTGCTTGCCTGCTCCTTGGGAGGAATGATGTTGCAGCAACATGGTTTACTGTTTTCATTGATTTGCGCGGGCCTTGCCCTCGTCTATGGCGCCTGGTCGATCCGCTGGATCCTGGCCAAGCCAGCCGGTAACGAACGCATGCAGGAGATCGCTGCGGCGATCCAGCTCGGTGCGCGCGCTTACCTCAATCGCCAATACATGACGATCTCGATCGTCGGGGTGATCTTGCTTCTTGCCATTGGCTTTGCCCTGAACTGGCTGACTGCCATTGGCTTCGCCATCGGCGCGATCCTGTCCGGCCTGACCGGCTATATCGGCATGAACGTCTCGGTTCGCGCCAACGTGCGCACGGCCGAAGCGGCTCGCAGCGGCATTGCCGCCGCGCTTGCCGTCGCTTTTCGCGGTGGTGCAATCACCGGCATGCTCGTCGTCGGCCTCGCCCTGCTCGGCGTTGCCGGTTATTACGTGCTGCTGGCGAAGATGGGCTACTCCATGGATGAGGCCCTGCACGCGCTGATTGGCCTCGCCTTTGGTTCTTCGCTGATCTCGATCTTCGCCCGCCTCGGCGGCGGCATCTTCACCAAGGGTGCGGACGTCGGCGCGGATCTGGTCGGCAAGGTCGAAGCCGGTATCCCGGAAGACGATCCGCGCAACCCGGCTGTGATCGCGGACAACGTCGGTGACAACGTCGGCGACTGCGCCGGCATGGCCGCCGACCTGTTCGAGACCTACGCGGTGACCCTGATCGCCACCATGTTGCTCGGTGGCGTGATGTTCGCCAACAACGCGAATGCGGTGCTGTATCCGATCGTGCTCGGCGGCGTCTCGATCATTGCCTCGATCATCGGCACGTTCTTCGTCAAAACCAGCGAAGGCGGCAAGATCATGAATGCGCTGTACAAGGGCGTCATCGTCTCGGCCGTGCTCTCGGCGATCGCATTCTGGTTCGTCACCCACGAGCTCTTTCCGGTTGGACTCGATGTCGGCAACGGCATCAGCATTTCCTCGAACAGCATCTTCTACTGCTCCCTGGTTGGCCTGATCCTGACCGGCGCGATGGTCGTCATTACCGAGTACTACACGGCCACCGAATACGGCCCGGTTCGTCACATCGCACAGGCGTCGACCACCGGACATGCCACCAACATCATCGCCGGCATCGGCATCTCGATGAAGTCGACCGCATGGCCGGTGCTTTCGGTGTGTGCGGCAATCTGGGCCGCGTACCACTTTGGCGGCCTCTACGGCATTGCCGTCGCCGCCACAGCGATGCTGTCGATGACCGGCATGATCGTGGCGCTCGATGCGTATGGCCCGATCACCGACAACGCCGGTGGCATCGCCGAAATGGCCGATTTGCCGCCGGAAGTCCGCGCCGTGACCGATCCGCTGGATGCGGTTGGCAATACGACCAAGGCGGTGACCAAGGGCTATGCGATCGGCTCGGCCGGCCTCGCCGCGCTGGTGCTGTTTGCCGACTACACGCACAAGCTCGCGGTCGAGCACCCCGATAACATTTACACCTTCGATATCTCCAACCACTACGTGATCATCGGCCTGCTGATTGGTGGCCTGATTCCGTACCTGTTTGGCGCAATGGCAATGGAAGCCGTGGGTCGTGCGGCAGGCTCGGTGGTTGAGGAAGTCCGCCGCCAGTTCCGCGAGATCAAGGGCATCATGGAAGGCACGACCAAGCCCGATTATTCGCGCGCGGTCGACTTGCTGACCAAGTCGGCGATCAAGGAAATGATGGTTCCCTCCTTGCTGCCTGTGCTCGTGCCCGTCGTCGTCGGTTTCGGCTTCAGCTGGATTGGCGGCCCGATGGCCGGCGCCCAGGCCTTGGGTGGCGTTCTGATCGGCACAATCGTCACCGGCCTGTTTGTCGCCATTTCGATGACGACCGGTGGCGGCGCCTGGGATAATGCGAAGAAATACATCGAAGATGGCAACAATGGCGGAAAGGGTTCCGAGGCACACAAGGCCGCGGTCACCGGCGATACGGTCGGCGATCCGTACAAGGACACCGCCGGCCCTGCGATCAACCCGCTGATCAAGATCATCAACATCGTCGCCCTGCTGCTGGTGCCGCTGCTTTGATCCGATGATTCACGCGCTTCAACTGCACATGAAAAACCCCCGGAATCCGGGGGTTTTTTGTGGCTGCTGCGCGTCGGATTTGCTGCCGCCCCGGGACTGCTGCCGTGCGTTGCGTAGGAGAGGCCTTCAGGCCCGATGCATTTGTGTGGAGATGACGCGAAGAGCATCACGGCTGAAGCCGTTTCCTACAAAATCACGCGCGTATAGCCATTTTGGCAACTCGCTGCCGCCGGGCTTGCCTCAGGATTTTCGGGAAACGAGACCGCGCAGCTTGCCCATCGCGTCACCGATGCGATTGAAGCGTGCACCTATCCCGTATTCGCGCTTGAGCAAGGCAAGATCTTCCTGCTGGCGCGATTGGATCTGCGATTCCCAGCGCCGTTTGACTTCCTCATGTTGAACTCTGGCGCGGAGCTGGCTGCGATAGTCCTCTGGCAGCACTTCCCGCAGCAGCTCGGTGGGCTCGCGCATGAGGTAACGTCCGATTTCATCGTATAGCGCCTCATTCACCTGGTCAGGCGCAACTGTCTTCACGGCTGCGGCAAAGTCATCGAAATTCGAAAAACTCATGCGCAACTGGCCGCTGGCCGCGTCAGCAAAAAAAACTGCGGTCAATGGGATCCTGCCCTTGGCCTTGAAAGTCGCGCCGGAAACTTCCCCTGATGCATCCTTGGCCGCCGCCAAAGGCGCACCCAGTCGATGGCGCTGGAACAGCGCTGAAACGGCTCGCACTCGCGCCGAACCCTCGACCTGTACGTTCGGACATTCCGAACTCGCGACGGTGGCAAAGAACGACAGCGTGAGTTCCTTCGAGGAAGGCTGGCGCGCTTCGCGAAGCTCATATTCGTGCTCGACATAGGCCACGACATCGCCATATCCGGCCAACGTATGGCGGATCGCGATCTTTGGCTGCAACTGCTTGAGCTTGGCAACCAACTCCGTGAGGTAGGCAAACAGGTTGCCCATCGCCGGCTCAAGCACCTTTCGATAGGCCGTCTCGCGCGCATCCTTCAGCGCCGCCGCATCGTCATCGGTCGACTTGCGCCGCAGAGCTTCACTTTCAAGTTCATCCAGCAAACCCACATCTGTCTCCCGCCAATCGCGCTTAGTCAGATCCGAAATCATCGCCCAAGACGTCGTTGCGCGGTGAGTACGTTTGCCGCATCAGACCTGCGGACGATAGCCCTGACCAAACAGTGAAGCAAGAATACTGCCAAGCGTTCCCGACACCACATTCGAATTTGACCGTCGATCGATCCGAATCGAGTCGACGAATGAACGGCTGGACAATTGTCGCGACGTTGCCGCCCCCGTCAAAAGGGGGAGCCCAGGCCAATCGTGCGTTGGCGAGCGCTCCGTTTCTCGAAGAAATTCCCACTCGTCAATCTCAAGGTCGGCCGGATTCTCAAAAAAGAAACCAAGGCCCGGATACAATCATTCTTTTTCGCAACCTGCCGAGGATGCCGGCCATGAACGCTCCTACCGAATCGATACTGGTCCTAGGCTCGGCAGGTTTCATCGGCTCCGCCCTGTGCGCACATCTGGCAAGACTTGGTCACGATGTGCACGCTCTAGGACGCTCCGAAACAGACAGGATCCAGGATGGCGTCACCCACATTCGTGGCTCGATCGAAGATCGTCAACTGCTTCGCGATGCAATGAGCAGATGCGGCAGCATCGTCTATGCCGCGTCGATGACGACACCGGGGGTTTCAGCGCGGGATCCGTCACTCGAGATACTCGGCAACCTGCTGCCGCTGACGCGAGTGCTCGAATGTGCTGCCGATTTCCCCCAGCGTCGAATCGTCTACTTGTCTTCCGGCGGCGCAATCTATGGCGATGATGCTGCCGACGCGAGCGAGTCGCGCTTGCTCCAGCCGCGCTCATATTACGGCGCCGGCAAAGCCGCCGGAGAAGCCTTTGTGCATGCCTGCGTCGCAACCAGCGACTGGTCGGCGATCATATTACGACCTACCAATCTTTACGGCCCGGGTCAGAAAGTGACCAAGGGATTCGCGATTGTCCCAACGATGTTCGACCGCGCCCTCGATGGCAAGGCATTCCAGATCTGGGGTGACGGATCGACAGTCCGCGATTATTGCTACATCAATGATCTCGTCGAAGCCGTCACTTCGGCGGTATTCGGCAAAGCAATTCAGCCGTTCAATGTCTACAATGTGGCCAGCGGTCAAACGGCGTCGATTCTTGAGCTGATCGATGCCTGCCAGATTGCCAGCGGTCGAACCATAAACATTGAATTTCATCCGGCGCGTGGCGTCGATGTCGCCTGTGTTTCGCCCACCCATCAACTGATTGCCGATGAATTGGGCTGGAAGGCGCGCGTCGATCTGGCGAGCGGACTACAGCGAACCTGGGCCTGGCATCAATCGCAGCCTGGTGACTGAATCTTCCATCGAGACCTGACCGAATGCGCCACCCATCGACGCCAGCCGAAATCGACGTAACCGTGGTTGTACCTGTATTCGGCGGCAGCGAAGCATTGGCGGAACTGCATCAGCGCCTTGCTGCAAGCATGGCGAAAGCCAAGTTGTCCTGGGAATTGATCCTGGTTGATGATCGCGGGCGCAGCCAATCCTGGCCCGCGATACGGGCACTGGCAAACGCGCATCCGGAAGTGACCGGTCTGCGCCTGAGCCGGAATTTTGGTCAGCACGCGGCAACCATTTGCGGTATCGAGCATGCACGCGGACGCTGGATTGTCACGATGGACGATGATCTCGAGCATCCGCCCGAAGCGATTGCATCGATGCTCGAAGCCGGAAGCGAGGAAACACCCCTCGTCTATGGCCTGTTTCCGCGGCGCACCCACTCAGGTGTGCGCAACCTGAGCTCCGAACTGATGCGTTGGACCCTGAAACGCGCGTTCCCCGATCTCAACGAACACTATTCGTCGTTCCGTGCGATCCACGCCCCGCTCGCCCACCAATTGACCGGATTCCGGCTTGCGCGCCCCTATATCGACGGCATGCTTTCGTGGATGACCTCCTCAGCAAAAACCGTTGAAGTAATCCACGGTGAGCGCCAGCATGGGGAGAGCGCATACACCTGGCGCAGGCTGATTTCGCATGCGGTCAACATCTTTGTGACGTTCTCGCACTTGCCCCTGCGCATCGCAAGTTATGGCGGTGCCGCGATGGCGTTGATCAGCTTCGTCTACATGATGTTCGTCGTCTACGGCTATTTCAGCGGTCACATCACCAACCCCGGCTACACCTCGCTGATGTCGGTCATCCTGTTTGCCTGTGGCATTCAGTTGCTAATACTCGGCGTTCTTGGCGAGTACCTCGGTCGACTGATGGGCGCAACGTATCGGAAACCGGTCTATCTGGTTGAGGCGAAGCTGACTTTAAACTCGCAAGACACTTCGGATGGGACCTTGTGAATCCCGAAGAGGATTCAAAGGCGAACGCGACGCCGAAAGATCCCGTGCGCAACTATCGAAAGATGGCTGGCGAATTTCTGCGCTATTTGGTCATGGGTGGCACCAACACGATCGTTGCCTACGCGATCTATTTGCTGCTGCTTCAGTGGATGCGCTATGAAATCGCCTACTCGATTGGCTATGCCGTCGGCATTGTCATGGCCTACGCGCTGAGTGCCGTCTTCGTCTTCCGCCAACCGATGCGCAAGCGCTCGGCAATGCGCTTCCCACTCGTCTATCTGGCCCAGTTCCTGATCAGCCTGGGACTGCTTCGACTTGCCGTCGAAGTGATCCACATCCCGCAATGGCTGGCACTCGGATTCGCGGTCGTGTTGACCATCCCGGTGACCTTCCTGCTGTCACGCTGGGTTCTTCACTCCGGCTGACTCACTTCCGATCGGACGACGCCCGCACACAACGTATTGGGCCCCCAACGGCAACCATCGCAGCAAACGATCAAACCGACGCGCCCAAGGGCGATCAAATGGCATAAAGAACAAATAGCGTCGCGTAACGATCTCGAAACCCTGGTTGCTCAGCAGGTCGCGGACCTTGCCCGCGCGTAGCAAGACCGCATCATGATCAAACGGACAGCGCCACACC
>JBDTCQ010000025.1:0-7757 GCA_039923515.1 Dokdonella sp. | reverse complement strand
GCTGCTGCCGGAATCGCCTTGGCCGGATCGGAGAAACGGGTCATGCCGGTATGTCCGAGACGGTTGAAGTCGGAACCGACCGAACGCAGCAGGAAGGCCGATGCGCCCTTGTTCGCTGCCAGTTCTGGGCCGAGCACGCGCACGCCGGAGCCGGGACCGTAATCACGGCCGTTTGCGAGGGCATGCATGCGCGGGATGGCGAGATAGACGATTTTGCCCTTGACCTGATAATCCGGGGCTGCCTTCATCGCATCGAGCGTATCGAAGGCGATCACCTCGGCATCGAGTCCGCCGGTCGCGGTGCCTGCCGAGCCGCCGAGGGCAGTCACGACCAGTGCTTGCGCATAGGGTGCGGTGATCGCGGCGCTTTCACTGCGGCGAACCCACTTCGGATAGCTGACCGGCTCGGTCCAGACCTTGTCGAAACCCAGTGCCTTGAATCGGGCGATCATCCAGTCGCGCGCCTTCTGATCATTTTCGCCGCCGGCCAGGCGCGGGCCGATTTCGGTGGTCAGATCCGCGACGATGGCGTAGGCGACGTCGTCCTTGAGCGCCTGTTCGCGCAGTGCGCCAGCCTTCTCGATGGCTGCCTGTGGGATCGTCGTTGCCTTGGTCGAATCAGAGGCTTGAGCGCCGGTCTGGATCAGCAGCAGGGCAAGGGCAAGCGAGGCAAGACGGTGCATGAGCGGACTCCGCGGAAAGGCAGGGGCAGAATCTTGCCAGACCATTGCAGGACGCAAACGTGGCAAAGGTCATCCGCCCGGCGATCCACTGCGCCGATCCCGAGTCAATCAGGATCGGCGTAGCCGGGAGGATAGCGAGGCTGCTTACTTGCCTTGCTTGAGCAGGTCGCGGATTTCGGTGAGCAACACGACATCGGCGGGCGGTGCGGCCGGGGCCTCCGCTTCCTTCTTGCTGACGCGATTGATTGCCTTGACCACCATAAAGATCGCGAAGGCGACGATGGTGAACTGGATCATCGTATTGATGAAGATGCCGTACTGGATGGCGACCTCGCCCTTGCCGTCGGCGCCGGCAGCGGTCAAAACGTACTTGTAGGAGGAAAAATCGATGCCGCCGATCAGGTTGCCGATGGGCGGCATGATCACGTCGTTGACCAGCGAGGTGACAATCTTGCCGAATGCGGCGCCGATGACTACGCCGACTGCGAGGTCGATGACATTTCCGCGCATGGCGAATGCCTTGAACTCGGACATCATGCTCATGTTGACTCCTTCAGGGTTGGATTTTGATGGTGACTGCGGATGCAGTCCCGGCACTCTATCGGGATACTCCTGCGAGTACAGCGATGTTACGAAGTTTTACCAACACTGAAGCAGTTACGGATTCAGTGCCATCAAAGTCATGAACCCCATTCGCAGCAATTCGGCTTTGTGTCAGGTCGATATGAAGCAGTAGCGGGAATAAGAGCCATCGAAACCATGGGCCCGTTCCGTAGCTTGCGTCAGACCCTAGTCCGCGTCGTGGAGACAAGCGCCTTGTCGAAAACGGCATCAAACATTGTCAACTCGCTGCCATCGGAGAAGCGAACGGAAAGCGTGTGGGAAATCGTAGAAGATTCGAGGTGGGCTTCCACGACCGTCGCCGCCACGAGAGGAGTGAGGTCGGGAAGCCGGCAAGTTCCCAGATGATGAAAGCGCATGCGGACGAGTCGACCATCTGCGAGGGTCCATTCGAACATGATGGCCGTGCTCCAGTTGCGGTCGAACCGGAATCCGAGCAACTGCGCGCCGACCAAAGCGTCAAGGGACTCCAGCGGCTCGTCATTTTCCACCGTCCTGGATTCTCGATTGCCGAAGCCCGCATCCTGCATGTCTTCACATACCAGTCCGTGTGCGAGAAACCAGTCGACAACCTCGTGAATCGGTGCAACGTCATCCACATGATGCAGGGACCAATGGATGCGGCCGGGTTGTAGCGTCAGTTCACCGCGAGGGAATCCGTCGATATAGCCTTCCGTGACCTCTCCCTGCAGTTGTGTACCCGGAAACGCTTCCAGCAATGCGTCCACAACTTTTCTTCGAGCTTTTAGCATGGACGGCGTGGGTTTGAAGTCCGCCGAACCGAGTTCGCTGAAGCCGGGTTTGCGCGGAACAAAGAAGAGATCCAGGGCCATGGCGAAATCAGTGGCGTGGGGAGATTCCCGCGTTGTGAAACGTAGCACTCTTCGCCACCAAATGTGGTACACCCGCCTCGCAAAACCGTATCGAATACAGCGAAAGTGTCCCTGCCGGAATCGCCTGCGGCGGCTCTCCCTCTCAATTGATGGTCGGTGCGGCGTTGACGCCCGCTCGGTCGTCAGATGATCTCGCCTTCCAGCGCGGCAATACCTCCCAGTTCCGCGCGAAAGTGATCGCCGCGCACCAGCGCAGACACCCCAGCCGGTGTGCCAGTGAAGATCAGGTCGCCAGACTGAAGATCGTAGAGTTTCGACAGCTCGTGGATAATTTCAGCGACGCTGAAGATCATCTCGCCGATGTCGGTCTGCTGGCGGCGTTCGCCATTCACGCTGAGACTGAGCTCAAGATCTTGCGGATGGCCAATTTCGCTGGCGCGGTGCAGATCCGAAACCGGTGCCGAGCAGTCAAAGCCTTTGGCGACATCCCAGGGATTGCCCTTGCTTTTAGCCATTGCCTGCAGATCGCGGCGGGTCAGATCGAGGCCAACGCCGTAGGCATAGACATGCTCCAGCGCATGATCGACGGCGATGTCGCGGCCACCGGTGGCGAGGGCGACGATCATTTCCACTTCGTGATGCAGATCCCTGGTGGCCGATGGGTAGGGCACTTCGCCGTTGTCGATTACGATCGCGTCGGCGGGTTTGGCGAAGAAGATCGGCTGGGCGCGATCGACTTCGGCACCCATCTCCTTGGCGTGATCGGCATAGTTGCGACCGATGCAATAGATGCGATGGACCGGAAAGCGCATGTCGGTACCGGCAACCGGAATGGCCGGGATGGCATGGGGAGCGATGGCAAAAGTCATGGAACAGGATCCTCGGGGGCGTCGTTGGGCTGATTCTGTGCGTTTGCGCTCGCTGGTGTCGAGCATCCATCGGTAATGCCAAACCATGTGACAGGCGTCACCACGAGTTGGTGATGATGGTGTGTTGTTCATTTATGGCCAACTCGGCAAGCTGTGGCAGACTTTGCGCCCCATGGGCAATCAGGAAAGGACGGATGGACAACAAGGGCGAATTGCTCAACCAGTTGCGTATCGACCGGAACAAGGTCGAGCCGCCTTCGCGTGCGCCCTGGATTGTCGCGTTGGTTGTGCTCGTGCTGGTCGGTGTCGCTTCGGCATGGTGGTGGATGTCGTCGCAACGGAGCTTCGAGGTGTCTGCGGTTACGGCGATTGCGCCCAGCGCGGGCGGCTCCGGATCGACCGCCGTCTTGCAGGCAACCGGATATGTGACGGCACGACGACAGGCCACGGTGTCGGCGCAGATTACCGGTACCTTGTCCGAAGTGCTGATCGAGGAAGGCGAGCACGTCGAAGCCGGCCAGGTACTGGCCCGTCTCGACGACACGGCGCAGCAGGCGAACTTGGCCCAGGCCCAGGCTCAGGTGGCTCAGGCACACGCACAAGTCGGCCAGGTCAAGGCGCGCGTCGACCAGGCGCGGCGAGATCTGATACGCCAGCAGGATCTGGTCGGACGCAAGCTCGTGTCAAAGCAATCGGTCGAAGCGGCGCAGACCGAGGTCGATGCGCTCAGCGCCCAACTAACCGCACAACAGCGCATGGTCGACCTCGCCCTGGCGCAGGCGCGCAGCGCTCAGGTGCAGCTTGATTACACGACCGTGCGCGCGCCGTTCGCTGGCGTGATCATCGCCAAGGCCGCCCAGGTTGGCGAGATCGTCTCGCCGCTGTCGGCCGGTGGCGGTTTCACGCGAACCGGTGTCGGCACGATTGTCGACATGGATTCGCTTGAAATCGAAGTCGACGTCAACGAGTCGTATATCAATCGGGTGGAACCCAACGCGCCGGCCGAAGCGGTGCTCGATGCGTATCAGAACTGGACGATTCCAGCCAAGGTCATTGCGATCATTCCGACCGCGGACCGCGGCAAGGCCACGGTCAAGGTGCGCGTTGGACTGGAACAGAAGGATCCGCGCATCCTCCCCGACATGGGTGCGCGGGTTTCATTCATGGAAGAAAAATCAGCCGCGCCAGCGACCGCCGAAGTTCCGAAAGGCGTGCTACTGCCAGGAACGGCCATTGTCCAGCGTGATGGCAAAAGCGTGGTCTTCGTGATCGACGGTAATCGCGCTGCTCTCAAAGCCGTCGTGCCCGGACAGAACATGGGCGAACTTCGCCTGGTTGAAGGCATCGCCGCATCCGCCCGAATCGTCCGTGAGCCACCTGCGGAAATGCAGGACGGCTCGCGCATCAGCATCAAGAAATAATCGTTCCCGGGTCGAATCCGGATCAAGACCGAAAGCGAGGATCAGTCATGACAACTCTTGTGGAAATCCGCGACGCCAGCAAAACCTACGAGCGCGGCAAGCAGAAGGTCGAAGTCTTGCACCACGTCAATCTGGATATTGAGAAAGGTGACTTCCTGGCCCTGATGGGACCATCCGGATCGGGCAAGACTACCTTGCTCAATCTGATCGGAGGTCTCGATTCGACCACCGGTGGTTCGATCAGTGTCGATGGACGGCGCATCGACAACCTCGGCGGTGGCGCTCTGGCCAAGTGGCGCGCAGCCAACGTCGGTTTTATATTCCAGTTTTACAACCTTCTGCCGATGCTGTCTGCGCAGAAGAACGTCGAAGTGCCCCTCCTCTTGACCCGGCTCTCAGCCGCTGAGCGCAAGCGCAATGCCTCGATTGCCCTGCAACTGGTCGGCCTGTCGGATCGCGCCACGCACAAGCCGAATGAGCTCTCCGGCGGCCAGCAGCAGCGAGTCGCAATTGCCCGTGCGATCGTTTCGGATCCAACCCTGCTAGTTTGTGATGAGCCCACCGGTGATCTGGATCGCCAGTCGGCCGAAGAAGTCCTCGGCCTGCTCCAACTGCTCAATCGCGAGCACGGCAAGACCATCATCATGGTTACCCATGATCCGAAGGCCGCCGAGTACGCGACGCACACCTTGCATCTGGACAAGGGCACCTTGGTCGAGTCAACGGCCGCCTGAGGCGGAGGACGCAATCATGAAATATTTTCACCTGATCTGGGCTGCCCTGTTCCGGCGCAAGACACGCACGTTGCTGACCTTGCTGTCAGTCATGGCGGCGTTTTTGCTGTTCGGCATGCTTGATGCGGTGCGCGTTGCGTTCAATTCCGGCGGGGATGCAGCCGGTGTCGATCGCATGGTCGTTTCGTCGAAATTCTCGATCATCCAGGGTCTTCCGCAAAGCCTGCTGCCGCGCATCAAGGCAACTCCAGGCGTGAAGAATCTGACGTGGGCGAACTGGTTTGGCGGTTACTACCAGGACAAGAAGAACCAGATGGTCAACATCGCGATCGATCCCGGGTATTTCGACATCTATCCCGAGTTCAGTGTGCCGCCGGAGCAGATGCAGAAATTCAGGGACACCCGCACTGGCGCTCTGGTCGGCGAGGCACTTGCCAAACGCTGGGGCTGGAAGGTCGGTGACAAGATTCCAATCAGTGGGGCGATCTATCCGAACAAGGCCACCGGCGACACCAACTGGAGCTTTGATCTTGTCGGCCTTTTCAAGGCCAAGGACGAAAAGCAACGCGGTGCTGAGCAACAGTTGTTCTTTCGTTGGGACTATTTCGACGAGGCGAACAGCTATGGCAGCCATGAGGTCGGCTGGATCATCGTTCAGGTGACCGATCCGAACAAATCCGATGAGGTGGCCAAGGCCATCGATGCGATCTCGGCCAACTCGGATCACGAAACCAAAACACAAACGGAGCAGGCATTCCAGCTCTCGTTTGCCAAGCAGCTTGGCGATATCGGTTTGATTGTCAGCGCGATCATGGGCGCGGTGTTCTTCACCCTGCTTTTGCTGACCGGCAACACCATGGCTCAAGCCGTGCGCGAACGGGTTCCAGAGTTGGCTACGCTTAAAACGATTGGTTTTTCCGATATCAGCCTGTTGCTGCTGGTATTTGCCGAGGCGGTCTTGCTGATTCTGATCGGAGGAACGCTCGGCCTCGGCCTGGTTGCCTTGCTGTTGCCGGTTATCGGTGCCGCCAGCGGCGGCATGCTGCAATTGCCGCCAGTGGGCATGGGCACCTGGATCACCGGGCTGCTTATGATGATCGGTATTGGCGTACTGGTCGGTGTGCTGCCCGCTTTGCGAGCCATGCGCCTGAATATTGTTGATGCACTGGCCGGACGCTGAGGAGAAGTAACATGAGAAAAGTGAAATCGTTTCTGTCGGGCCTCGGCATGTTGCTGGTCATTCTGCTTTCAGTCGCGCTCTGGGTGATGCTGCCGTGGCAGGTTCTGCTGGGCTTGCTGATCCTGCTGCTGCTGTGGATGGCGTTCACGCAAACCGGACGGCAAGCCGCCTCGGTTACCTGGGTCGGTGTGTCGACCCTCGGCCAACGGGTCGGCTCTTCGTCGGTCATCATGGTCGGCATCGCCGGCGTCGTTGGCGTGCTCGTTGCAATGCTGGCCATGGGTGACGGTTTGCAGAAAACGCTCACGAGCACCGGCGACACCGAGACCGCGATTGTCCTGCGTGGCGGCGCATCTGCCGAATTGAGTTCGGGTATCACTCGCGAGCATGCGACCCTGATTGCGCAGGCACCCGGCATCCTTCGCGATGCGGAAGGCAAGCCGATTACCTCGGCGGAGCTTGTCGTGGTTGCCAACCTGCCAAAGAAATCGAGCAACACCGATGCCAATGTCGAGATCCGGGGAGTCGGCCCCCAGGTCTGGGCTCTGCGTCCGAATGTGAAGATCATCGAGGGGCGCAAGTTCACGCCGGGCCTGCGCGAGATGATCGTGGGCAAGGGCGCACGCCAGCAGTTTGCCGGCCTGGATCCCGGTTCGACGATCAATCTCAACAATCAGCAATGGACGATTGTTGGTGTGTTCGAATCCGGCGATGCGCACGAATCCGAGCTCGAGGGTGATGTTGATACCGTATCGGCCGCCTACCGGCGACAAGGGTATCAATCGGTCACCGTGCGCTTGACTTCGCCTGAGGCGCTGGATGCATTCAAGGCCGCACTGGCCAGCGACCCGCAGCTCAAGGTCGAGGCCAAGACCACGCTCGAGTACTACACGGCGCAATCGGAAGGCATGAGCAAGGTTATCCGCGTGGTGGGCATCACGATTGCCACGATCATGGCCATTGGCGCGATCTTCGGCGCGCTCAATTCAATGTATGCGGCCGTTGCCACCCGCGCCCGCGAGATCGCCACGTTGCGCGCGATCGGCTTTCGCTCACCGCCGGTGATTGTCTCGGTCATGCTGGAGACGATGCTGCTCGCCCTGCTGGGCGGCCTGCTCGGCGCCTTCATCGCCTGGCTGCTGTTCAACAACTACACGGTATCGACCTTGGGCTCGAACTTCAGCCAGGTCGTATTCCAGTTTTCCGTTTCTCCGGCGTTGTTGTGGACAGGTGTGAAATGGGCGCTGGCGATCGGTTTCGTTGGCGGCCTGCTGCCTGCGGTGCGCGCCGCACGATTGCCGGTGACGACGGCCTTGCGGGAGTCCTAAAGGCCGGGAGAGGGGAGTGGGGAGTAGGGAGTGGAAAAGCGAAACAGCACGGGATTTTGGAAGTTCGAATTTTATACGAATGATCTTG
>JBDTCQ010000024.1:0-6000 GCA_039923515.1 Dokdonella sp. | reverse complement strand
ACTGGACTAATCTGGGCACCGTGTTGCGCTCGACTGGACAGGCGGACAAGGCGGAGCAGGCCTTCCGCAATGCGGTTGAGAGGGATTTCAACGAACCGACGGCGCTGTTCAACCTGGGCTCGCTGAGCTTCGAAAAGGGGAGTTACGGTGAATCACGCAATCTGTTGCTGCGCGCTGTTGAGATCGCCCCGGACGACGCGTCAATCCGTGTGCTCGCAGTCGCCGCTTGCTTTGAGTGCGCAGACTTCGAACAGACCGATCGCCTGCTGGCAGACTGGGAGAGCTGGGCAACGCAGGATGTCACTGTACTGACTGACCTCGGTTGGACGCTGACCCGCTTGACCCGCGCCGAGGAGGCGGGCCGTGCGCTCGAGATGGCGGCAAAAATGATGCCGAACAATACCCGCGTCGATCTGCGCCGCGCTGCGTTTTACGAACGAACCAATCGCGTCGCCGAATCGCGAGCGTTGCTGGGACAAATACCCCAGGACGCGCTGGATGGTGTTGGCCTTGGCACAGATTCGAAGATTCTGCGCGCCGATCTGGCTTCGCGCGGTGACGATCTGGAGGGCGCGCGCCGGTTGTACGAAGAGCTTGTCGCCAATCCAGAACTGGTCCGCCGTGATCCGCAATTGCCCTCGCAATTGGCCAGGGTCTGCGATCGGCTCGGTGACACAACAGCGGCTATGAAATGGCTGATGAAGGGCCGGGAATTGCATCTTGCGCAATTGCGTGAGTTCGCTCCACAGGTTTTCGAGGAGGGTGCAGATCCTTTGCGCATCATCCGGCAGCCACTTTCCGTTGAGCAGGTAGCGGCCTGGAAGCCCGTGCATGCTCCGACTGCCGAGGAGTCGCCCATTTTTGTAGTGGGCTTCCCGCGCTCCGGAACAACGATGCTCGAAACCATGCTCGATGCACATCCGAAGCTGGCCAGCATGGATGAGCGTGCGTTCATCCAGGACGTCGTCGATGAGATGCACAAATTGGGTTTCGAGTATCCCGATGGTCTCGGTGATCTGGACAATGAAGTCTGCGCCCGCTTGCGCACGACCTATGCAAACCTCGTGAAGACCCAGGCAAAAGTTGATCCGAATCTCCGCCTCGTTGACAAGAACCCGCTCAACATCATGCGTCTGCCATTGATCGCGCGGCTCTTTCCGCAGGCCAAGATCATCCTCGCCCTACGTCACCCCTGTGATGTCGTCTTGAGCAACTTTATGCAGACCTTTCGGGCACCAGCCTACATTGCCATGTGTGCGACGATCGAATCGACGGCGCAGGGTTACGCCGACACGTTTGATTTCTGGATCGATCAGGCGCGGGTGCTGTCCCCGGATGTTCTCGAGCTGCGTTACGAGGATGTCGTCGACGACATCCAATCGCAATCGCGAAAGATCGCGGACTTCATTGGCATTGACTGGGACGCACGCATGGTCAATTTCCATGAGCACGCAAAGGAGCGTGGATTTATCGGAACGCCGAGCTACCACCAGGTCGTCGAACCGATCAACCGGCGAGGGATCGCGCGATGGGAAAAATACCGGGAGTATCTCGAACCGGCAATGCCAATCCTGCGTCGGCATATCGAGCGGTGGAACTACCCACTCTGAACCGTGTGATCGGATTCAAAGCGATAATCGAACAGCTCCAGATCGCGCGCATACATGGTCGCAACCATCTCGCGTAATTCATCATCGTAATAATCGGCGTAGTGTCGGTGCCGCGATGCATTCACTTGCTCAAGCGGCAACGACGGGATTCCGATACGCGTGCAGATCGAGTTGTAGTCGGCTTGCATGTTTTCGACTCGGCCAACCTGGTCCATCACCAGCCGCCCATCCTGATCGCAGAGCATCTCGTATTGCGGACGAAACAGGATGTGCTGCAATGGTGGCCGATCGCGGATGATGAAGCGCATGAAGGCCAGCGGATTTGCCTCGAATTGCCCGTTGTTGCGACTCATGAATGCGCAATAGGATATGAAGCGGTCGAACGGATTGCGCACGAAAGCAAACTTGAAATAGCTGGCGAAGATCTGCTCACCGAGAACAGGGCGAACCTGCGCGACGCTGAGGTGCCCATGGCCCAGCTCACCGAGCTGCGGAAGCGGAATCCGCTTCTGCACAAACAGCCCTACCTGCTCCATGTCATCCTCGGCAAGATACGGACGCAGTGCCTGCCGGATGGAATGCGTTCCGGTTTTCGGAACCGCAAAAAAAATGAATCGGTGTCGGTTGGAAATGATCATCGACGCGAATATTCCGCAAAACAAACGACTATTGTCGCATGCCAGCTATGGGCATCCAGCCGCAGCACTGCCATGCGCGGGAGTGCCCATACGGTTCGCTTTGGCGGGGCTTGCTATGATTCCATCGCTAACCCACGATCTCGTCGCGCCCCATCATTGACCATTTGATTGGATCAGACTCATGAAGCTCCAGGTTCCTTTCCTGCAACTGCCACTGAATTTTGACGCCGAACGTCTTGCTGCGGAAATCACCGCACTCGGTGAAGCCGTTTGGCGGCCACATCCCCAAGGTTTCAAGGGTAATTCCGCGGTCCCGTTGATCGCGCGTGATGGGGATCCCCAAAGTGATGCGGTCAAGGGCGCGATGCGGCCCACTCCTCAACTGGAGCGCTGTCCATATCTGCTCCAGGTTCTGGGCGATATCGGCGGTGTATGGGGCCGTAGTCGATTGATGCGTTTGTCGGGGAATGCCGAGGTCACCGCCCATGTCGATATCGACTACTACTGGCGTGACCATATGCGCGTTCACGTTCCCATCGTCACCGAGCCGGAGGTGCGTTTCCATTGTGGTGATGACTCGATCCACATGGCCAAGGGGGAGTGCTGGATCTTTGACACGTGGCGACCGCATCGCGTGGTCAACACCAACGAGAGTTCGCGCATTCACCTGGTTGCGGACTCGGTCGGAGGCCCAGGTTTGTGGAATCTGATTGCGGCGGGCCGTCCGCACAACGCAGCCATTCCGGGTTGGCAAGCCCATCATAGGAAACCGAATCCGCCAGCAACTGCCGATTTGAAACTCGAGTCATTCAACGTGCCGCCGGTGATGACGCCGTGGGAAATCCAGGATCAGCTGAACTTCGTGCTCGATGGAGCGTTGCCGCATCCCGCGCTCGGCATGGTGCATCAGCTGGCCGGCCACTTCCATCGGCATTGGCGATCACTTTGGGCAATGCATGGCGATGCTGGCGGAGGACACGCCGAATACGCAGAAGCTCTGAAGCTGTTCGCTGACGAATTGACCCGAATCGGCGAAGGCGTGAAGCTTGAAAATGGCACCGGGCTGATCAAGGCAATGAACAGCCTGATCATTGCTGTTGCGATCAATGACTCTGATGCCGAGATGCTTGCCGATGAGCGTTCGGCTCCACTTGCTGTGGCAATGTAAGTCGAACGTCCGCGATCAGAAGTGGGAGTCTTCGAAGCCTTCATCCATCGGAGTTTCGCCCCCTTCGGCGAGACGAATTTTCAAGGCAAGGCCATCGCGTGAATCGGCTTTGGCCAACGCCTCTTCGAGTTCAATGCGCCCGTCCTTGTACAGCGTATAGAGCGCCTGATCGAAGGTCTGCATGCCTTCTTGCAAACTGCGATCCATCGCTTCCTTCATTTCGTGGATCTGGCCACGACGAATCATGTCGCGGATCAACGGGGTATTCAGCAGCACCTCGACCGCCGGCAGTCGACGACCATCCTTGCCCATGACCAGACGCTGCGAAATGACCGAGCGCAGATTCAGGGCCAGGTTCATCAAGATGTTGCGGTGCGCAGCCTCGGGGAAGAAGTTGAGGATGCGTTCCAGGGTCTGATCGGCATTGTTCGAGTGCAGCGTGGCCAGACAAAGATGCCCGGTTTCCGAGAACGAGATCGCTGCTTCCATGGTTTCGGCATCACGGATCTCACCGATCAGGATGACATCCGGCGCCTCGCGCATCGCGTTCTTGAGTGCCTCGCCATAGCTGTGCGTGTCGAGGCCAACCTCGCGCTGATTGACCACCGACTTCTTGTGGCGATAGAGGTATTCGATCGGGTCTTCAATCGTCAGAATGTGACCGGAAGTGTTCGTATTGCGATGGTCGATCATCGCCGCCAGAGTGGTCGACTTGCCCGAGCCGGTAGCGCCGACGACCAGGATCAGGCCGCGCGGTTCCATGATCAGTTCCTTGAACAACTGCGGCAGGCGCAATTGTTCGATACTCGGAATTTCGCTCTTGATCGCACGGATGACCATGCCGACTTCACCGCGTTGCTTGAAAACATTGATGCGGAAGCGCCCGGCGTCCTTGACCGCGATGGCCATGTTCAATTCAAGTTTGCTTTCAAACTGCGGAACCTGGCCCTCGTCCATCAGCGAATAGGCGATCTTCTTGACCATGCCGCCCGGAAGGCCAGTGTTACCGAGAGGATAGAGCTTGCCTTCGACCTTGATGTTCACCGGAGCGCCGGTGGTCAGAAACATGTCCGACGCACCCTTCTCGGTCATCAGCTTGAGAAAATATCCGATGTCCATCTGATCAAATCCTCGGAAACGCGGCGCGAAAATCGCCGGGAACATTGCGAATGCCCGGCGGCGTTCCCACAATAGGGGATCGCCCCGGGCGCAGAGTGCTGTTATGACACCAAGCGGTTTGAAAATCCATGGTCCAATCGTTCTTTTGATCGCCCTGGCATTGGCGGCTTGCGGGCCGACAAAACCACCACCCGATCTGCTCGGCAATGCCCAGCAGAGCCTGTCCAGCGCTCGAAGCTCAGGTGCTGCAACTTTCGCGCCACTTGAGCTGCGATTTGCCGAAGAGCGCTTCAATCAGGCACAGGCGGCAATTCAGGATCGCGACTACACGCTGGCCGCGAATCTGGCCGAGGAATCCTCAGCCAACAGTGAGTTGGCTACGATCAAGGCGCGCCTCGGCAAGTTGCGTGAGTCGGTCGATCAACTGAAGCAGGACAACGCCGAAATCAATCGCGTCCTGCAAGCGGCCGGTGCCGCTGCGGGAGGTGCAGAATGAACCGATCCGCGTTCTTTAGCATGATCCTTCTCGCATCGCTGTCGATGGCCACACCGGTTATGGCGGCCAAGGTCGATGTCGATCTGGAACGCCTGTCACGCAGTCTCAGCCAACTCGAAGCAGATGCCAGGCTCGGGCGCTATGCGGCTAACGAAATTGCACGGGCCCGATCGGCCCTGGCGACCCTCGACGAAAGCGGCAAGGGCAAGAAGCGCGCGCATCTCCTGTACATGGCCGAACGCCGGGTCGATATCGCTTGGGGCATGGCCAACGTTCTCGATTTCGAAAACCAGCTAGCCGATTTGCAGCGCGAGCACAGTCGTCTGCAACTCGCCGCGGCCCGAAACGAAGCCGAGCAAGCGCGTCGTGAACTCGACCAGCAACGACTGCTGGCGCAGATCCGTGCAGAGGAAACAGAGCGCCAGGCGGAGGAAGCGCGAACACTGGGTGAACAGGAAACGGCTGCCGCACGCGAGGAGGCCGATCAATCGCAACGACTCGCCGACGCTCAGGCGCGGGAGACCGCACTCGCACGCAGGGAGGCCGCGTTGGCGGGCGCCGCTGCCGACGCGTTGCGGACCCGTATCAATACGATGCGCGCGACTCGCGGTACCCAGGGCATGCAGATGTCACTGGACGATGTTGCCTTTGCGCCGGGGCAGTCACGACTTCGCGCCGAAGCCAGCGACTCGATCGCCAAGGTGGCCGAGTTTGTCGGGCAAGAACCCGACAAGTTGATCCGCATCGAGGGTCATACGGATTCAACGGGCAGCCCCAATGCCAACCAGGTGTTGTCCCAGAAACGCGCCGAGGCAGTTCGCGATGCGCTCGAGGCGCTCGGCGTCGATGCGTCCAGAATGACGGCCGCCGGGGTCGGCGCAGAGCGGCCTGTGGCCACCAACGAGAACGCAGACGGGCGTGCAAAGAATCGGCGTGTCGATGTAATTGTCGTTGACAAACAATGACTTA
>JBDTCQ010000023.1:0-7522 GCA_039923515.1 Dokdonella sp. | reverse complement strand
CACACCGCCGTCAGCGACGAGCTCAACTCGCTCGGCGTCACCTTGCGCATGATCGGCGACTACCCCACTGCCGTGACTATCGGCAAGGAAGCGCTGGCCATGTCCACGCGCCTGCGCGGAGCGGATCACCCCGATACCTTGCTGATGCAGATGAACTTGCTGGTCGCCATGCACAGCGATGGGCAATACGGCGAGACGATTCCGCTGCTCTTGGACAACCTGGCGCGCACACGCCGGGTTCTCGGCGACGACGATCAGCGGGTGGCGCGGACCTTGGGCACGCTCGCCGTATCCTGGAAAGTCGTGGGTAAATTTTCCAAAGCCGAGGCCGCGTTCAAGGATGCCGCCGCCATCTGGACCAAGGTTAGCGGCCCGGACAGCGCAGAAGGATCTTATACGGATATCAATCTCGGCAATCTGCTCGCTTACGAAGGCCGCTATGCGGAAGCCGAAGTGTTGCTGCGCAATGCATTGCGCGTTACACGCCTGCACTTTCCAGAAGCATCCAAGGAAGTCCGCTTCGCCCGCTTCCGACTGGCCAATACGCTGGCACATACTGGAAAGCCGCAAGAAGCGATCACCCTGGTCGAATCCCTGCTTGATGCGCCGGCGCCGGACGGTGACTACGAGCGCTATATCCTCGGTGCCTCGCAAATGGCTTTTGCCGAAGCCGCGCTGCGGCTCGATCGAGCCAGCGAGGCACAAACCGCCGCGCACACCGCGCTCGAGCTGATGAAAGCGATGCGCCCAACCGACAACGCGAGCATTGGACGCGCACAATTCCTGATTGGTCGAATCGAAATCGTGCAGCACCACTTCGACGATGCCGAAGCCACCTTACGCCAGGCAATCGCGTCGCTCGTGTTGGAGGAAGATTCCAGCGCCGACCCGGCCCTCACCGACGCCAGACTATCGCTCGCCGAAGCCTTGATGGCCGCCGGCAAACGCGCCGATGCCCAGACCGTCATTGACGAACTGCATGATCCGTTTGCCGGCGAAGAGACTCCCTACCAAACCGAATTGCGCGCGCGACTCGCCAAGCTGTCGATTGCGCTTGCTCACGCGCAACGCTAGAAACTTACTTTGTTTCAACGCGGGTGCGGATACCAGCGGACCTTCTTCACAACATCGAGGGATCTTGATCGATTCAGCGGCAGGTACTACAAGGCGCGAGTCAGCAGCACCGCCTTCGACCCAAAACGCCCGTTCGGAAAAGTCTCAAGACAAGGTCGAAATTCAAGTTTCAAGACCTGACCAGCTCGCGCTTCAGCGGCCGTCTGCTGGTGTACCCAGTGGACTGTCGAATGGAGTGGTTAGGCGGGGACTGCCTCATCCCTTAGTGGCCGCCGCGCATTTTTTGGTAAGCGCATCCAATTCCTCAAAAAGCACTGGCTCTTCCACCGAAAAGTTGAAGCACGATTTCCCTTGCATCCTCTTGCGGAGTGCATCCGTAGTTCCAGCCAACAGGGCGGGCTCTTCATAAATTGGCATGAGGTGATAGCTGACGTAAGACTTTTTTGTTTGCACGGCGCCGAAGAATCTGGGTTTGTCCGTCGGTTTGCCAGACGGTAGTTCTACGTACAAATTTCCGGGCACGTCGGTCTTGATGTGCATGCCTGCAACATGTTTGCGAAGCACCATGGACAACAATGTGAATGTCGAACCTAGATCTTTCATTGCAAGAGTCCTGCTGAATTTTCTTGATCAACACTAGCATTACATCAGCACCGAGCGAGGCGGCGGCTACTGGATCTAGTTTCGGAGAGAAAACCGGAATGAAAGCTAGGAAGGTCCGCTCCTGGCCAATCAGCGACGCTGCGCTGAAGGTCGCTGTGCGACCCAGAGCGGCCGTTCGAAAAAGTCTCAAGGTAAGGTCAAAATTCGAGCTTCAAGACCTGACGCTCTCGCCCTGCGTCTGCCTTATTGCCGTGTCAACCGCGAAGAAGCCTGTCGGGCAGGCTCCGTATTCGAGGCCATGACAGCACGCGGCTCGCTGGAGTTTGCCATTAGTGCTGGCACTATAGAGGCCATGTCCGACCTGACCTACGACGAAAAGATCCAGCTTGAACGCCTCTTCAACATGGGTGGCGGGTACGTCCTCGACTTTTCGAACTGGACATTCAAGCAGTTCGTCGACGACGCCGTGCGCATTGACATCGAAGACGGACGGTATTCCGAAGGTTCGAGCGGCTCAAAGGCTAACCGACTGCGAGGGTTCTGGAAGGTCGAAAGCAATGTGTCCGTCGCTCGCCTCCTCGACGCGCTCGTCAAGGTTGCGGCTCGACAGTCCACCGCGGACGGCGCATTGGTTGAGGAATGCCGCGGCATCGCGCAGCGCCTGAGCCAGCTCAACGCGGTAGACGATATATCGGCGTTTGACATCAGCAAAGGCGACTTTGCCGCGCTCTTCTCGCAAATCCGCCATGCGGTTCAGGGCGACGAACCGGAAGCGGCGCTCGACCGACTCCATACCCTAATGATGCGATTCGGCCGCGCCCTGTGCACCGAGGTCGATGTTAACTACGACCGCAACACGCCGCTAAACGCCATGTTCGGTGGATACTTGCGTCGATTGCGCGAGCTCGGCTACGTACAGACGAAGATGACGCAGGCCATCTTGAAGGCCGGGGTCGGCGTGCTGGAAACCTTCAACGACCTGCGCAACAACCACAGCCTAGCGCACGACAATCCAACGCTCGACCGCGAAGAAAGTCTGCTCATCGTCAACCACATTGCGTCGATGGTGCGCTACCTGCGAACACTCGACGGCCGTATTCGGGCTGAGAAGAATGCCGCGGCCAAGGCCTGTTCCGGCGCGTTCGATGACGACGACATTCCGTTTTGATGGTTCATCCCCGATGCGCCTACCCGAGTGAACCTCCAGATACCCCAGCATCATTCGACTGAGTTCATTGAGCCCACAACTGGTGACCGTTCCTTCGACCATGAAACGTGAATTTCTGTCCCTCCATTCGGCTATATTCCAATGTTCGTTAAATGGTCGATCAGCGACGGTGAGGGGACGGTCGCTGATCGGCGCAAGCGGGTCATTCCATGGAAGTCAGCCCCCCCCTTTTCCATCACTGACGCCCCAGTAATCCAATGAGGTCGCGCAACAGATCTGACCTCATCGTGCCGCCGGCAGCGCCAGAGCCTTGCCCTCCTCGCGCGGGTCGGCGCCGCCGACCAGGCCTTGCGGTGTTACCTGGATCACGTGCGTGCCGCTGTAGAGACCCTCCGGGGTCATGCGCCAGCCAAGGCCACTCAGCGCATCGGATATCTCTTTCGGCATGCGTGATATCTCGAACGAAATGTTGGGTGTGCGTGCAAATATAGCGGCCGTGCCGACGGCTTCCTGCGGGGTCTGCTTCCAGTCCAGCACGCCGATGATGGTGCGCGCGACTGAGGCGATGATCGTGCTGCCGCCCATGGAGCCGACCACCATCACCAACTTGCCGTCCCTGTCGGTGATGATCGATGGCGACATGGACGAGCGTGGTGCCTTGTGCGGTGCGACAGCATTCGCCACCGGCTTTCCATCAATCACCGGATCGAGCGAAAAATCTGTCAACTGGTTGTTGAGCCAGAAGCCGCTCGCCATGCGATGCGAGCCGTATTCGGATTCAATCGTCGCCGTCAGCGACACGGCATTGCCGGCATGATCGACGACAGAGATGTGCGTCGTGCCATGCTCCTGCATCGCCTCGCTGCCCCAGTGATTGCGCAACGCCTCTCCTGCGGGTGCACCAACGGGCATTGTCTCCGGGCCGCGTGACAGGTCGATCAACTTTGCGCGGCTGTCTAGATAAGCTGGGGCGATCAGCTCGTTCGTCGGCACCTGCACAAAGCGGTCATCCGCCATGTAGTGATCGCGATCGACATAGGACAGCCGGCTCGCCCACACATAAGCCGCCCAATCCTGCACATTGTGTGGACCATCTGCTTGAGGCCGCGCACGTTCGTACAGCCCGAGAATCGACAGCATCGCGTTCGCCGAACTGGGCGAAGGCATCGTGCAAACGCGATATACGCGGTAAGGCGCGCACAGCGGGTCAAGCCGCCGTGGCTGAAATGCCTGCAAGTCGGAAACCGTCAGAGTTCCCGCGCGCGGCTGACGCTGAGCGGCTGCCACGATGCTGTCCGCAATGGTGCCGTTGGTCAGCGCGGTGGGTCCTTCGGATGCGATAGCGCGCAGCGTGCGGGCATACTCCGGATTCTTCAGCACATGTCCCTGCGGCCAAGGCTTGCCCGAAGCATCGAGATAAAGTGCCCTCGCCTGTGCGTCCGCCTCAAAGATGGCCTTGTTGTCTGAGAGACTTTTGCTCAGGCGGGGCCCGACCACAAAGCCATTCTCCGCCAGGCGGATTGCCGGCTCAAACAGCCTGGCCCATGGCAGCTTTCCATGTTGCTCGTGCACCAGCTTCAGCATCGGAATCAGCGCCGGGGTGCCGATGGATTTGCCACTGGCCTGCGCCAGCTCAAACGACAGCGCCTTTCCATCCTGCAGGAACATGTCCGCGCTCGCGCCCGCAGGCGCCCATTCGCGGCCATCGTAAGCGTCGATCGTCTCGTTGTTCGCGGTGAAGTGAATCAGGAATCCACCACCGCCCAGCCCAGATGATTCCGGCTCGACCAATCCCAGTGTCAGCTCGACGGCAATCGTCGCATCGATCGCGCTGCCGCCTGCCCGCAGCATTTCCGCTCCCGCGTCGACGGCCAGCGGATCGGCCGCCGCGACCATCGCCTCGCCCTTCGCACCGAAATGGTTGGGTGCAGCGGATTGCCGAGATGCACCGGCGCAGGCGACAAGCAATGCCAGCACGATTGAGCCCATCGCCTGCCGCACATACACCTGCAAGCCCATGGTCATCATGCTGATCTCTCTCCAGTCCGTTCGATGCCGAGAATGTCACACGTAAGGCCCGAGAAACCCGAAGCTAATTCCGGGGCCGTTGACGCTGCGGATTCAAGCTATCACAGCAGGCTCAATCGGAAAATTGGTGCGTCATGCACAAGGCCCTGCCCTTCATGGAGGGAGACTTTCCTGAAAACAAAAACCCCGGTCAAACAACCATCATTCAGTCTTTCCAGCCCGGTCGAAGCACACCTCGATTCTCCATTTCTCCGCGAATTTTCCGCACCGCCGACTCGGACAGCGTCCGCGCCGTCTGCGCATGCGCAAGATCGCGTTACGCGGCGGGCTCGGACGGCAACGCGGCTGCGTGCTGCTGCGCGAGTTCATCCCATACTTGCGCCAAAGTTTTCTCATCAATCGACGACTGCACCGTGAGCTGCTGGCTCTGGAGCAGTTTCAGCGGTGCGCGCAGTTCGGTCGAATGCAGTTCTTGCGTTGTCGTCACTTCGAGCCCCGCCCAGGCATTGCGACCGCCGCGCTTGACTGCATAGAGCGCAAAGTCGGCCAACGCAACGACATCGGACCAGCCTGCCGCGCGGGGGTGCATGGGCTGCAGGGGAAATGTGGCGAAGCCAATCGAGCAGGTCAGGCGATGACGCTTGCCGTCGAGCAACTCGAACACATGGTTGGCAATCGCGGCGCGCGCACGCTCGGCCAGCTCCGCGGCACGCTGCCGGCTGCTATGGCGCGCAACAATCAGAAACTCCTCACCGCCCCAGCGCACCACGTGATCGGCATCACGAAACTCCTGGACCAGGAGTTCACCGATCGCGATCAGCACCGCATCACCGGCGGCGTGCCCATGATGGTCGTTGACCTGCTTGAACAAGTCGATATCGAGGAGGAAGAACACAAGGTCGGCTTCGTCCGGCGCTGCGCCTGGGCCGCGGGCGAGGCGATCTTCATGCTGACGAATGCTGTGCGACACGTCCGCCTGCAGTTGCGCATCAACGTAGCGCCGGTTGCGCAGGCCGGTCAGCGGATCGGTAATACTCGCGTGTTCGAGCGCTTCGGATTTCGTGCGCAATTCGGCGGACATCGCTTCGAGTGCGAGCGTGCGTTCGCGCACCTTGTGTTCGAGCGCGCGCTCACGCGCCAGCAACAGCGCAGTGCGCAATCGCACGAAACTGCCGATCAGAAATAGCAGCAAGGCGAGCGCAGCGGTTCTCGCCCACCAGGTCTGCCACCACGCGGGCAGTATCCGCAGCGGGATCGATAGCGTGTTTCGGCTCCAGCGACCGCCGCGATTGCTGCCCTGCAGCTCGAGCACGTAATTGCCCGGAGCCAGATTCGCATAGGTTGCAATCCGGTTGCTTGCGTCACCTTCGATCCAGTCGGCATCGTAGGAATGCAACTGGTGGCGATAGCGCAAACGTTCCGGCGCACTGAAATCGAGGGCGGCATATTCAACCGAAAACGCTCGTGCGTCAGGCGCGAGAGTCAAGGTCTGGTTCGCAGCCGGTACTGGCTGGCGCTCGCCATCCCGCTTGAAGTCGGTGATGACCAGCGGCGTATCAGAATCGGCAATGACATAGTCGTCCGGACTGACAACGAGCACACCCTTGCTGGCGCCGAACAGCAGGCGACCATCGTGCATCTTGGCGTATGCGCGGAACCATCCCGATCCCGAATCGATGCCGTCGTCGGTACCGAGCGTCACGAACCGACCGGAAACCGGATCATACAAATGTCGCATACTCCACAATCGCCCTTGCGCATCGCTGAGCAGATTCGCGCCAAACGGCTCGACGGCACCGCGCGCCGGACTGATCGCAACGGCACGTCCATGCGTGGAATCCTGCAACTCGAGCCGGAACAAACCCGACGGCGTATCGAACCAGAGCTGGTCACGTGCATCGACGTACAGGCCGAGCACATCGGGTTGAAACGGCTGGTCATCACGCAGGAGTTCGATCCAGCGCGCCTGCATCTCGCCGGGTGTCAGTCGCGCCAGTCCGAGATCGCCGCCGATCCACAACGCACCCTCTTGCGCGAACGCCAACCCATTGACGTCGCCGTCGAGCGCCGCACCGGAAAGCGAGGTCACGCGTTCCGGCGCGTGGGTCGCGTCGGAAATGTGAAACACGCCGTCCTGTGTCGCCAACCACAAACCGCCAGAGGGATCCGCCAGCAATCGACGCGGGCGACCTGGGCCGATCGCATGCTCAGTTTGCGTGCGGGTGACCAGATCGTAGCGGGTCAGCCCGGCATCGCTGCCAATCCACAGCGCGCGATCGCTTGCCTGCGCGAGTGCGGTGATGCGCTGACCGCTGAGCAGCGGCCGACCGGCGGCATCGCGCAAGGTGTCCACGTGGGTGAACGCTGAATCGAGCCGCAGCAGTCCGGCATCGTGGGTACCGAGCACGATACTCTCGTCGTCGAGCACCGCGATCGAACGCACGCTGACATCGCGCAGCGGACTGTCGAATGCAACCTCGTGTCCCAGCTTGCGAAACGCGTTTGTGCGCGGATCATGCCGCTGCAGGCCACCCCCGTAGATGCCGAGCCAGATCAATCCAGCCCGACTCTCCATCAGGGCGCGGACTTCGTTGCCAGCGAGCGAATGCGGGCGGCTGGAATCGTGCCTTAGCCGACGCAGGACGCGAG
>JBDTCQ010000022.1:0-7354 GCA_039923515.1 Dokdonella sp. | reverse complement strand
TCAGTCTGCGGCGAATGCGCGATACGCGTGTGGCGGGATCCAGGTGGCCGATGAGGATTTGGATGGCGAGTTTGCGCAAGACCGGATGATCACGCATTGAAAATGCGTGAAACAGTCTTGCCTGCAGCGCAATTTCCTGGTCTGTCGCCTTGCGCGCGGTGCAAGTGGGGAATCAGCGCGTCGCCTTGCCAGATTTGGTTCTCGCGTTCGCGTGGCTCGATCAGGCCAGAGCGCCGATGTTCGAGGAAATCTGCCGCCATGCCGAGATCGTAAGGGTCGTCCCTGCGAATGTTCGGCGCCATCGGGGCGAGCTGGAATTCGCTGCCCTTGACCAGCTAGCCTGGATGGAAAATGGAATGACGAGTCGGCGTTAATGCGCGAATACGTGCCGAAAGACAGATGAAGACATCGGCGCAATGCCTATGCCGCTTGCAGCTTTGGTCATCAATATGGGCAAGAATGCCGGGTGGCTGGGCGGCCAGCTGATCGATGATTCATGGGTAGACGAAAGAAGTGTTCAGCGGCGCCGTGTGCGTCGATGTCGCGTGGATGCCGTTGCCCAATTCGCTGGTAAAAACCTCGCGAAAGCTTCGATGCCGGGCAGAATAAGCTTGAGCGCCATCAAGGTGAGGCTAAGGGCAGGTCAGAATCGATGCTCGACGGGGTAGAGCTCGGTGACCAGAGTTCGCATGCCAGCATGCGTGCGATCTGCGCGGCGGTTCAGACCTCAGCGATGACTCAGAAATCGAAGGTTGTTCACGAATCCTTCAAGCCGATGTCGATGATGGCTGAGAGAAAAGCGGTGAACGCCAATTGCAGAGCCAGCGCAATCACGGTGCAGGAAATCGACAATTGGCGCACCAGAGATCCATATCCAAGTGTGCCGAAATTGACCTGCCACCATTGCCATATCGCATTGAGGAAACCTGCGCTGCCGGCCAGCACAAGCACGCCAGCGACGATCAGCGACGGTTCGAGCCTGTTTGGGATCGGCAGTCGTGCGATGCGATCTTGCGGTGGCAGGAATCCGCGAATGGCAGCATAGCGGCGCGCGATGATTGCGAAACTCACGCACTGCGAACCGATCACCAGGGCCAGACATCCGACGATGATGCTGTGGATGTCGAGCTCGACGCCAGGCAACACGTGCAGGGGGCCAGGGAGAAGGGCAAACACCAACAGTGCGCCAAGCGCCATGATGACCAGGCCCGGATACAGAAACAGCCAGCGTGGACTGAACAGCAACAGGAAGCGCAGGTGGCGCCAGCCGTCGCGCCAGGTTCGCAAATGGGGCGGACGACTACGCCCATCCGGCGACAGGGTCGTTGGAACCTCGCGGATATCGAGGCCAGCCAAGGCCGAGCGCACGATCATTTCACTGGCAAACTCCATGCCGGTCGTGGTCAGTCCGAGCTCGATGATGCGATGGCGAATGAAACCGCGAAGGCCGCAATGGAAATCGCCGATTGGAATCCTGAAAAACAGGCGTCCGATGAAACTGAGCACGGGGTTGCCAAGATACTTGTGCAAGAACGGCATCGCGCCGGGCTTGATACCACCCTTGAAGCGATTTCCCATGACCAGGTCGGCACCACCGCGCAAGCCATCGACGTAGGCATCGAGGCGACTGAAGTCGTAGCTGTCGTCGGAGTCGCCGATGATCACGAAACGTCCGCGTGCGGCGGCGATGCCGGCACCCAGCGCCGCGCCATAACCACGCAGCGGGACATGCACTACGCGCGCGCCAAGTGCTTTTGCTGTCTCGATCGAGCCATCTTTGCTGCCGTTGTCTGCGATGATAATCTCGCCGTGGATACCGCTTTCGCGCAGGAAGCGGCTGGCCTTTTCGATACAGATCGCGAGTGTTTCAATTTCGTTGAGACAGGGCATCACGATCGAAAGCTCCAACGCGTGGACACTGTCGATCGCAGGAATTTCGTGTTCTGCAATCATTGCGTCAATCGGTCTGGTGAGATGTCCGTTGCAGGGTATTTCGCAGGAAAGTATCTGAAGGTTATGGTAAAAGTGGATCGAAACACAAGAAGGATTGATTGCCGATGCGACAGTTGATGCTGTTCTGTGTAGGTGGCGTGATTGGATTCATCATCGATGCTGGCATCGTCCAGTGGCTGGTCACCGTTCATCATGGGAATCCCTACACCTCGCGTCTTCTCTCATTTGTCTGTGCGGGCACCGGAACATGGCTTTTCAATCGCCATTACACCTTCCAGGGTGTGCGACTCTACGGCAAATTTGGAGAATGGGCACGCTACATGTTCGCGATGACTGGCGGATTTTCCGTAAATTACACCGTTTATTCTTTGCTGGTGTTTCATTTTCCGTTGTTGCAGCGTTTTCCTGCGCTCGCTGTTGCGGTTGGGTCAGTGGGCGGTCTGTCGGTCAACTATCTGTCATCCAAGTTCTGGATTTACCGAGGCAAGCATTCCGGAGCGCTGTTGCCGGACCCAATGGGTCATCGCGCCAACGTTGAGCCAGATGAACATCGGAAATGCGTGCAGGTAGCGAAACGACACGATGCTTGAGAACAAGGCGTGGCCGAGAAACAGGCCCAGTGAGGTCAGCGCAAGCAGGAGAATGGGTGCATTGCGTGTTCGCCAGCCCATTACGAGTGACGCCACGCCCAGTACGGGCAGGCCAAACAGACAGGCAGTCAGCCATGGGCCTGCGGCAGCGAAATAGCTGCGGACGATCGTTTGGCTTTTGGACACTCCACTGGAGTCGTAGTTGAAACGTTCGAGCAAGGTCGTGGCTGCCTCGGCATCAGGTGCGCGTTCGCCTAGGTCGTCGTTCAGTCTCTGCCGGGCCTTGGTCGTGTCGAAATACTCGCCTAGCGTGTGCCACGCCAAGCCGAGCAGTCCGAGTGGGTCGCGACGAATTGCGCGGATCGAGATCTTTCTCGCCGCACGCGACATGCCGTTGTCACCGAGTTCCTCACGCATGCGGGCAATGACGCTGGATCCGTTCCAGAGCGCACTCTCGCGGGCGTCGGGATCATTCCAGCCTTGGGGCAGGCGATCAAGGAATCCATCGGGCAGTCCGCTGCCATAAAGATCTTCTGACTTGACCAGTGGCAACACCAGAGCGAGGCGCAGGACCCCGGCATTCGCGGCGTAGCCGTCCTTGCCTCGGGTCAAATATCCGTTCCACACCTTGTAGGCCGAATGCGCAGCCGCTGTGAGGAAGGCGGCCAAAGCTATGTTTGTCAGTGCCACAATCAAACATCGTTTCGTCCATGGGTATTTCACCAACAGCCGGATCATCGGGGGAAGCAGGGCAAATCCGAGCACGACCGGAAGCAGGCTAAGGCGGTAGCTGATGGCAAACACTCCACCCAAGGCCATGCCGACCAACCAGACTGCGTTGCCCTTGCGCAAGTAGGCCAGACCGCAGGCCAGCATGCAGGAGAGGGCAAACAGTCCAATTGTTTCCGCCATCACCATGCGTTCGTAGAACAATTGCTCCGGACCTGCCGCGAAAACGATGGCTATCAACGCGGCAACGCGTGCGTCAAGTTCGAATATCTGCTGCAACAGGCGAAACAGCAGCAGGGCCGTGCAGGCACCAAGAAAGCACTGCGCCAGCAGCAAGGGCGTCAACGAGAGGCTTGGCATCGCGACGAGGCGGATAAACAGCGGGTAGGTGTAGGAGCGATCCCCCGGCACCCAGTCGGCGTAGGCGGAATGCAGATAGCTGGCCGAGTCGCCCATGAACAGGCGCAAGGTCGGATCGAGCAACAGGAACATTGCCTTCAGTCCAAGTACGACAAGGATCAGAATCGCGATCGCCTTTCGCAGCGCTGCGGATGAGCGATCAGCTTCGATCATGGTCGGCTGCAGCCAGTTCCGCTTGGCCGTCATGACAGGGTCGGCCAGGTCGGGAATGTGCCTTTGCGGGTGAGTCGAATCGCCCGTTGCGGCCATCTGCCCGGCATCATGCCTCCTGCGTGAAGTGGATTAATGCGACTTCGCAACGGCGCGCATGATAGCGAGTTTGCGCCGAACTCACTCAGATCATCCGGGTTGCCCGATCCAAGGCTTGCGTAGGGCTGCGGAAGGGTGCCGTTTCATGCTAATATTTCGTGTTTTCGCCGCGATCATTCCGGCACCACGACACGACTTCGTTGCGAGTCGTAACGTCCTGATTCATATGGAAGAAATGCTCAATGGCTGAGTTCGCCAAAGAAGTCATACGCGTCAACATCGAAGACGAAGTCCGACAAAGCTATCTCGACTACGCAATGAGCGTCATTGTCGGCCGTGCCTTGCCCGATGTTCGTGATGGGTTGAAGCCTGTCCATCGACGCATCCTCTACGCGATGCAGGAGTCGAGCACGGTCTGGAACCGCCCGTACGTGAAGTGCGCCCGCGTCATCGGTGACGTGATGGGTAAATACCATCCGCACGGCGATTCCTCGATCTACGACGCGCTGGTGCGCATGGCCCAGGATTTCTCGATGCGCTACATGCTCATCGATGGCCAGGGCAACTTTGGATCGGTCGATGGCGACAGCGCGGCGGCGATGCGTTACACCGAGTGCCGCCTCGACAAGCTGAGCTCCGAGTTGCTCGCCGATATCGACAAGGAAACCGTCGATTTCCAGCCCAACTACGATGAGAAGGAACTTGAGCCGACCGTGCTGCCGGCGCGCATCCCGAACCTGCTGATCAATGGTTCGGCCGGTATTGCAGTCGGCATGGCGACCAACGTGCCGCCGCACAACCTGACCGAAGTGCTCACCGCCTGCATCGCCCTCATCGACGATCCGAACCTCGAGTTCGAGGACCTGATGCGCATCGTGCCGGGTCCGGATTTCCCGACCGCCGGCATCATCAATGGCTCGGCCGGCATCGTCGAGGCCTATCGCACGGGGCGCGGCCGTATCCTCGTGCGCGCCAAGGCCGACATCGAAGTCGAAGCCAATGGCCGTGAGACGATCATCGTTCACGAACTGCCCTACCAGGTGAACAAGGCGCGGCTGATCGAGAAGATCGCCGAGCTGGTCAAGGAAAAGAAGATCGAGGGCATCTCCGAACTGCGCGACGAGTCCGACAAGGACGGCATGCGCGTGGTCATCGAGGTGCGCAAGGATGCGATGGGCGATGTGCTGCTCAACAATCTCTACCAGCAGACTCAGTTGCAGGTGACCTTCGGCATCAACATGGTCGCCCTGGTCAATGGCCAGCCGCGCACGCTGGGTTTGCGCGAGATCCTGGATGCCTTCATCCGCCATCGTCGCGAAGTGGTTACCCGACGCACGATTTTCGATCTGCGCAAGGCGCGCGATCGCGCCCATATCCTCGAAGGCTTGACCGTTGCGCTGGCCAACATAGACGCGATGATCGAACTGATCAAGACCTCGGCCTCGAGTGATGAGGCCAAGCAGCGCATGCTCGCGCGGCATTGGGAGCCGGGCCTCGTGCGCGCCCTGTTGTCGGCCTCGGGCGCCGATGTCTCCAAGCCCGAAAAGCTCGATGCGGGCGTTGGCCTTGGCGACAGCGGTTACCAGCTTTCCGAAGCGCAGGCGCAGCAGATCCTTGAGATGCGCCTGAGCCGCCTGACCGGCCTCGAGCAGGAAAAGTTGACCGATGAATACAAGGAACTGCTCACCCTCATCCTCGGCTTGATCGAGATCCTCGAGGACCCGGAGCGTCTGCTCGCGGTGATCCGCGCAGAGCTGGTCAAGGTGCGAGAGGATTTTGGCGACGCCCGTCGTACGGTCATCCAGGCAAACCAGGATGACCTCGACATGCTCGACCTGATCGAGTCCGAGGATGTCGTCGTCACCCTGTCGCACACTGGCTACGCCAAACGCCAGCCGGCCAGCATTTATCGCGCGCAGAAGCGCGGCGGCAAGGGCCGTTCGGCCTCGGCGCTGAAGGACGAGGATTTTGTCGAGCGGCTGTGGATCGCGAATACGCATGACACCTTGCTGACGTTCACCAGCAGTGGTCGCGTTTACTGGCTCAAGGTTTACCAGATGCCCGATGCCGGCCCGAATGCGCGCGGCAAGCCGATCGTCAATCTGCTCCCGCTGCAGGAAGGCGAGAAGGTGCAGGCGATTCTGCCGGTTGCCGAGTATTCCGACGATCGCTTCGTGTTCTTCGCCACCCAAAACGGTACCGTCAAGAAGACCCCACTGACCGAATACGCCTACCAATTGCAAAGGGGCAAGATCGCGATCGGCCTGGCCGAGGACGATGCCCTCGTCGACGTGCAGATCACCGACGGCAACAGTGACATCCTGCTGTTCGCATCCAATGGCAAGACCGTGCGTTTCGACGAGAACACCGTGCGCTCAACCGGGCGCACCGCCAGCGGCGTGCGTGGTATCCGGCTGGCCAAGGGTGAGAAGGTGGTAAGCCTGATCGTGCGCGAGGGTGACAACGACATCCTCACCGCAACCGAACGTGGCTATGGCAAGCGCACCAGTCTTGAGGAATATCCGCGCAAGGGTCGTGGCAACCAGGGCGTTATCGGCATCAAGTGCTCCGAGCGCAACGGCGAGCTGGTTGGTGCCGTTCAAATTGGCGAGGAGCACGAGCTGATGCTGATCTCGAACCAGGGCACCCTCGTGCGCACGCGTGCCGCCGAAGTGGCCAAGGTCGGCCGCAATACCCAGGGCGTCACCCTGATCCGCCTGCCTGATGACGAAAAGCTGGTCGGTCTGGTCCGCCTCGATGCGGAAGAGGACGACGGCGATGGTGACGGGCTGGAAAGCGGCGAGCCCGTTTCCAACTCTGGTTCAACGCCTGCCGAAGGTGAAGATCAGGGCATCAGCGAGGACGCCGCGCCAGAGGCCGAGTAATTCGGCAGGGGCGCTGAGTGGTATTTGGATCGCGATCAAAGGCTCCCCCCTTTGGTCGCCAAGCAAGCGCATCGGGCCTGAAGGCCTCTCCTACAGAAGCCGAGCGAGTGGCGCAGGTTTCGTGGGCGGGTCATGCGTGGCTGCTTCGTTGCAGGAAGCGGCTTCAGCCGCGAAGGTTTTCGCGGCGTCGCGTCAACCAGCAGGAGCATCGGGCCTGAAGGCCTCTCCTACAGACTCCGAGCGAGTGGCGCAGGTTTCCTGGGCGGGTGACGCGTTGCTGCTTCTTTGTAGGAAGCGGCTTCAGCCGCGATGCCTTGCTTGCGCTCTTGGCCTTACTGCAAGAGCAGATAGAACACGCTCTGGCCGCGCACAACGGTCAGCATCAGCTGCCGTGGCTTGCGTTGCACCAGTTCGCCGAGGGCGTCGGTATCTTCGATATCGCGCTGGTTGATGCCGACAATGACATCGCCACCGCGCAGCCCGCTGGCATAGGCCCGACTGGCGCGGTCCACATCCTTCACGGCGCTG
>JBDTCQ010000021.1:0-6875 GCA_039923515.1 Dokdonella sp. | reverse complement strand
ATGCCCCCACCGACGATCGTGATGACGATGCCAAGCAGGACGATCACGGCGATCATTTCCATCAGGGTGAAGCCGGAGGCGCGAGGCAGCGGGCGCAGATTGCGCAGGTTTCGAGTCTTCATGAACTTGTTCCTCATTGAATCGAACTGGTCAGTTTCAGGATCGGCAGGATGATCGCCATCATGATGATGGCCACGACGACGGTCATCAGCACGGTAGTCGCCGGGACGAGCGCAGCAAGCAGACGCTCCAGCGAATTGCGTACCTCGACGTCGAAGGTATCGGCAACCTTGAGCAGCATCGTATCCAGTTCACCGGACTCCTCGCCAACGCTGATCATCTGCAAGGCAAGCTTGGGGAACTGCTTGGACTGCCCTAGGGCAAACCCAAGACCGCTGCCCGTCTTTACTTCTTCGCTGGCCTTTTCGACAGCCACGGCGAGGAAAGAGTTTCCCATGACGTTGCGGGCAACGTTCAGCGCACCAAGCACGGGCACGCCATTCTTGAGCAGGGTTCCCAGCGTGCGCGAAAGGCGAGCAGTCTCGAGTTTCCGCACGAGCTCACCGGCGATGCGCATGCGCAGCAGGCGCTCGTCGATTTTGAGTCGACTGTCCGGATCGGCCAGCTTGCGCCGAAACCAGGCCACGAAAAAGACCACCCCGGCCAACATCAGCCACCAGAAACTCTGTAGCGTTGAACCGACGCCGACAACGACACGCGTCAATAGCGGCAACTCGACATCCATATCGGCAAACATCTGCTCGAATTGCGGCACGACCACAACCAGCAGGACGAAAAGCGACACCAGCACCATGCCGACCAGAAAGGCCGGATAGATGAGTGCATTGATCACGCTGGATTTGAGTGCGCGCGAGCGTTCCAGATAGTCGGCCAGGCGGCGCAGCGTATCTTCGAGCGAACCACCGGCCTCGCCAGCTCGCACCATGTTGACATAGAGGCGCGAGAAGGTTCCGCGTTCGGCTTCCAGCGCATCGGACAAGGTCGTACCGCCGCGCACGAGATCGCGCACACGCTCCAGAAGATTTCTTGCTTTTTCGCTTTCGGGCAAATCCAGCAGGATTTGCAAAGCGCGATCAAGCGGCTGACCTGCGCCAAGCAGGGTCGCCAACTGCTGGGTGAACTGCACGATCTGCGCATCGTTCAGCGTCGGTCGCCGCATCAATGCCGCAAGCAGGCCACCTGATTCGACGCTGTCCGCATCACGTACATCGAGCGGAATATTGCCGGCATCCTGCAGCTTCATGATGACTTCGTCAGCCGAAGCCACATCCATCTGCCCCTCGAGAGTTTCCCCGGATGGCGTGACGGCCTTGTAGTGGAAGAGAGTCATGGGTTGGACTGCCGGGATTCGGGATTCGGGATTCGGGATTCGAAAAAGCGAGCATGCAAATACTCGCGAGTCGCGTGCTTTTCAACGAATCTCGAATCCCAAATCTCGAATCCCGACTGCATACTCATCCCTCCTGCGTCACGCGCAGGATTTCCTCGATCGTGGTCTGGCCCGCGAGGGCCTTGACCAGACCGTCTTCGTACATCGTGCGCATGCCTTCGGCGCGGGCCTGGGCCTCGATCTCGCCCATGCCGGCGTGCTGCATGATCAGGCGCCGGATCGAGTCCGACATGACGAGGAATTCCATGATCGTTGTGCGTCCAAAGTAACCGCTGGCATAGGCTTGGCTCGGCACCGGCTTGTACAGCTTGATCGGGCGTTCCGTGGTCAGCTTCTCCAGACCAAACTCCCTGACCACTTCGGGCAGAGCTTCGTAGGTTTGCGCACTTTCCTTGTCGAGCTTGCGCAGCAGGCGTTGGCCGAGGATGCCGTTGACGGTCGAGGTCAACAGGTAATCCTCGACGCCCATATCGAGCAAGCGCGTGATGCCGCCTGCCGCATTGTTGGTGTGCAGGGTGGAGAGCACCAAGTGGCCGGTCAGAGCCGACTGGATCGCGATCTTCGCGGTTTCCAGATCGCGCATTTCGCCGATCATGATGATGTCGGGATCCTGGCGCACGATCGAGCGCAACGCGTGCGCGAAATCGAGACCAATGGCCGGTTTGGCCTGGATCTGATTGATGCCTTCGATCTGGTATTCAACCGGATCCTCGACCGTGATGATCTTCACATCCGGCGTATTCAGCTTGCTCAGCGCGGTGTACAGCGTGGTCGTCTTGCCCGAGCCGGTCGGGCCGGTGACGAGCAGGATGCCGTGCGGCAACTCAAGCACCTTGTTGAACTTGGGTAGAAACTCGTCGGTGAAGCCGAGCGTGTGAAAATCAAACACGACAGCTTCACGATCGAGAATACGCATGACTACCGATTCGCCATGCGAGGTCGGCATCGTCGAAACGCGCAGATCTAGCTCCTTGCCCTGCACACGGATCATGATGCGGCCATCCTGTGGCAGGCGGCGCTCGGCGATATTGAGCTTTGCCATGATCTTGACGCGCGAGATCACCGCCGCTGTGGAAGCCGCCGGCGGCGATTCAACTTCATGCAGCACGCCATCGATGCGGTAGCGCACCTTGAGCCGGCTCTCGAAGGGTTCGATATGGATATCCGAGGCGCGTTGTTCGACCGCGCGCTGGATAACGAGATTGACCAGACGGATCACCGGTGCTTCCGAAGCCAGATCGCGCAGATGCTCGATATCGTCTTCGCTTCGCGAATTGTCATCGCTCAAGCTTTCAACGATGGAACCCATCGCCGAACGGCCCTGGCCGTAATAGCGTTCGATCAGATCATCGATCTCCGGACGCAGGCCGACGCTGAGCGAAACCTTGCGGCCGGTCGCCAGTTCGATTGCTTCGAGCGGATAGTGATCAGCCGGATCGGCGATCAGCAGCTTGACCTCGGTTTCGCTTTCGCCAATCGGCACGACATGGTGATGCTTGAGGAAACGCACCGAAAGCTGCACGTTGGGCGGCGGCACCTCGGGGAAATCCTTGGCCGCGACCAAGGGCAGATGCATGATTTCGGCGACCGCATCAGCCATTTCGCGCTCGGATACCAGCCCAAGCCGGGTAAGCAGGGCAATCAGGCGACCTGAGGGATCCTCCTCGTGCAGACGCCGGCCACGCGCGAGATCTGCTTCCTTCAGACGCCCCTTGGCGACCAGATACTGGCAGATGCGCTCGTCCAGAGCCGATCCTGTCAGCACGGGCGCTTCGCTTTCGATCACGGGCATTTCGGAAACAGCCGACATCAGGATTCCTCGTTATCTGGGGTTTGACCCGGCAATTCAGCTTTCGGTTCCTCGGCAGGATGCACCAGGGATTCGATGAAATCCCGATTGAGTCCCAGCCAGAGTGCAATCGGAGTCACCGCCGGGAGGATCAAATAACCGAACTGATAGGCCAGTGCCACCGGATCTGGCGCGATTCCTGCCGCCGTGATGGCATTGGCGCCGGCAGCACCGGAATTGAATGCGAGCACCTTGAGGGATTCAGCGACCACACCCATGGCCTGGGCAATCCACATGACCATCAAGGCGACCGCAAACTGGAACAGGCGCCGACGAATGCTCAGCGGCACCGCCATGACCAGACCGCTGAACAATGGCAAGGAGTAACCATACAGCAGCGGATTCTGGATCAGGATCAATTCACCGATTCCGCTGCGACCATCGGGTGCAACCTGATTGACCAGAATTCGAGTGGTGACCTCCATGCTGTGCCCGTTCTGCACGACATCGGAAAACAGCGATGGCCAAATCGACAGCATTGCCATCTTGGCCATCTGCACCACCGGCCAGATCAACGGCGAAGAAAATGCAAACCAGATGAAAAAACTGAGCGGCAGCCAGAGCAAGGCGCGCAAACCAACCGCGCGGACTTCAGAGGCATCCATCAGCCCACCCACTCGCGCGCGTTGCGGAAAATGCGCAGCCAGGGCGAGGCTTTGGACCAATCGCGCGGATGCCAGCTCATCTGCGCACTGCGGAACACGCGCTCTGGATGCGGCATCAGGATCGTGATGCGGCCATCCGCCGCACTGTAGCCTGCCGCACCGCCCGGCGAACCGTTCGGATTGAGTGGGTAGTACTCGGTGGGACGACCGGAATTGTCCACGTAGCGCAGACACGCCTTCGCATGACGTCCTGCCGATGCGTCCGTGAACACCGCGCGTCCCTCACCGTGCGCGACTACCACCGGAATGCGCGAACCGGCCATGCCGCGCAGGAAAATGGATGGCGACTCGGCGACATCCAGGGTGACCAGACGCGCCTCGTACTGCTCGGACGCATTGCGCTCAAAGCGCGGCCACAGGTCGGCGCCGGGAATGATGTCCTTGAGCCCCGACATCATCTGGCAACCATTGCAGACGCCAAGGGCGAAATGGGATGGGTCGGCGAAGAATCCGGAAAACTGCTCGCGCAGCGCATCGTTGAACAGAATCGAGGCGGCCCAGCCTCGGCCCGCACCCAGCACGTCGCCATAGCTGAACCCGCCACAGGCGGCGAGCCCCTTGAAGTCGCGCAGCTGGTGGCGACCCTCGGACAAGTCGCTCATGTGCACATCGACGGCCTCGAAACCAGCGCGATCAAATGCCGCCGCCATCTCGATCTGGCCGTTGACACCCTGCTCGCGCAGGATAGCCACACGCGGACGTGCCTTGCCGATGACGTGCTTGGCACACACATCGTCAGTCACATCAAAGCTCAGGCGCGGCTTGATGCCGGCATTGTCCTCATCACAACGCCAGGCCATTTCTTCATCGGCACAGGCGGGATTGTCACGCCGGCGCTGCATGGCATGACTGGTCTCGGACCATGCCTGCATGAGATCAGCCCACTTCCAGCTTGCGATGCGTTCGTTGTCGTGGTGGATCTTCACCTTCATGCGTGGATTTGGCGCGCCGACCTTCGCGATCAGCTTGGCAAGTCCGTGGCGCTGCATAAGGGTGACAAACGATTCACGATCGCGCTCGCGGATCTGCACGATCGCGCCCAGTTCCTCGTTGAACAGGCCGCGCAACATGTTGTCGGCCCAGCCGCTGAGCTCGATATCGAGGCCGCAATGTCCGGCCAGGGCCATCTCGATCAGGCAGACGATGGCGCCACCGTCAGAACGATCGTGGTAGGCGAGCAGCAAGCCATCGGCATTCGCTTCCTGGATGGCATGGAAGAACGATTTCAGTCGCGCGGGATCATCCACATCGGGCGGCAGATCACCCGCTCGCAGGAAAACCTGGGTCAGCACCGATCCGCCGAGACGGCCCCGTTTCGCGCCGAGGTCGATGATCCAGAGTTCGGAATCACCTTGATCCAGTTGCAATTGCGGGGTCAGCACACGGCGCGCATCGCTGCTGCTGGCAAACGCCGTGGCAATCAGTGAAACCGGCGCGACGGTGCGTTGGATCGAATCACCGTGCTTCCAGGAAACCTGCATCGACATGGAATCCTTGCCGACTGGAATCGAGATGCCGAGGGCCGGACACAGCTCCATGCCAACCGCATGCACAGCGTCGTAGAGCGCGGCGTCCTCGCCCGGATGATCGACGGCGGCCATCCAGTTGGCCGACATGCGCACTTCATCAAGACGCACCGGCGCCGCGGCGAGGTTGGTCAACGCTTCACCCACAGCCATGCGCGCCGAGGCGGCGGCATCGAGCAGGGCCAGCGGCGTGCGCTCGCCCATTGCCATCGCTTCACCGGCAAAGCCGACGAAGTCATTCAAGGTCACCGCGCAATCGGCGACTGGCACCTGCCAGGGGCCCACCATCGGATCACGCGAGCACAAGCCGCCGACGCTGCGATCACCAATCGTGATCAGGAACGACTTGCTGCCGACGGCCGGGAAACGCAATACGCGCTCGATCGCTTCGCCCAACTCGAGGTTCTCCGTATCGGCGATGACCGAGAGCGATTCCTTGAAGCGCCGCGTATCGCGCAACATCCGTGGCGGCTTGCCAAACAGCACATCGAGCGGCAGATCGATGGGTTGATGCCGGGAATCGGAAATCGGAAATCGGCAATCGGTGAGCAGGAGCCTGCGCTCGACGGTTGCCTTGCCAACCACGGAGTAGGGGCAACGCTCGCGCTCACAGATCGAGGCGAACAACTCGATATCGTTTGGGCGCACACCAAGAACATAGCGCTCCTGCGACTCGTTGCACCAGATCTGCATGGGCGACAAATGCGGGTCGTCGCACGGGATCTTGTCCAGTTCGAGGGCGCCGCCCACCTCTGAATCATTGAGCAACTCGGGCAGCGCATTCGACAAGCCCCCGGCACCCACATCATGGATCGAGACCAGCGGATTGCCGGCGCCGCGCGCCCAGCACGCGTCGATGACCTGCTGGCAACGACGTTGCATTTCGGGGTTCTCGCGCTGCACCGATGCGAAATCAAGTTCCGCCGAACTGCTGCCGGCGGCAACCGACGAGGCCGCGCCGCCACCGAGCCCGATCAGCATGGCCGGACCACCCAGCACGATCACCGCGTCGCCGGGTTGCAGATTTCTCTTTTGAACATCAGACGGGCGCAGATTGGCCAGTCCACCGGCAATCATGATCGGCTTGTCGTAGCCACGCAGCAGGCCGGCTTCATCGGTCGAATGCTCGAACGTCCGGAAATAGCCACCCAGGCATGGTCGCCCGAATTCGTTGTTGAAAGCGGCGGCTCCGAGCGGGCCGTCGCGCATGATTTCGTAAGGCGTGGCGAAGCGTGGCGGTCGTGCGCGTTCAGACTCCCACGGTCGCGGCAAGCCCGGAATGCGCAGATGGGAAACGCTGAACCCGGTCAACCCGGCCTTCGGCTTGCCGCCGCGACCCGTCGCGCCTTCGTCGCGGATCTCGCCACCGGCACCGGTGGCCGCACCCGGATAGGGTGCGATCGCGGTCGGATGGTTGTGGGTCT